>JBFFHG010000802.1:0-2743 GCA_041557055.1 Desulfosarcinaceae bacterium | reverse complement strand
ATGGCCCTGTTGACCGAACGGATCAATCCAAAGGTGCCGCGCCTGAAGCAGACGCTGATCGCCAAGCACTACCAGCGAAAGCACGGGGCCGGCGCCTACTACGGCCAGGTCGGCCGTTGACGCGGCCACCCAACCAACCCCTATGGTTCGTCTTTTCATTCCGGCATATTAAAAGCGTTTAAATAAAGCTTTAACGATTTGGATTCGATCAGGTTGGGTGATTCCGCGTTGCCAAGGGTTCGCGGTAAACCACGACAGCGTCACCCCCGGCGCCTTGACTCTGAAGCCCTCCGACGTTTGCAACGTTAGGGTTGATTCTTTTGACGTATTGCCTCAGGCCGCATAGATTGTCGGATCCCGGCCCTCGCTATGCCGCAGCGCATATTTGCGCTCATCGCATGCGCCGCAGACACCGCAATGAATCTCGGCGCCTTTGTAACAGGTCCAGGTTTGCGTATAATCCACCCCCAGGCGGCGGCCCAGATCACCAATGTCGCGCTTGTCCATACGGGCAAAAGGAAACGCCACGCGCACCTGACCGTCCGTTCCAAGGTAAGCGGCCTCGGAAAAAGCGCTGTTGAACTCGGGGCGGCAGTCCGGGTAGATAAAGTGGTCGCCGCTATGTGAACCGAGCAGCACCCGCGAAGCGCCCAACGATTCAGCATATCCCACGGCAATGGCCATCATAATCCCGTTGCGAAACGGCACCACCGTGCTTTTCATGTTCTGGGCATCATAGGCGCCCTCCGGGATCGCATCCCCGGACTGCAACAGGGAGGATGAAAAAAGCCGGTTGATGAACGGCAGGGCGGCCACTTCATGGGGCACATGAAGGGTGCGGCACATTTGGGCGGCCAGGGGCAGCTCACGACGGTTGTGTTTGGAGCCGTAATCAAAGCTGAGGGCTGCGACGGACTTGTTGTCGGCGACCTGCCTCGCCAATAAAACAGTTGAATCCATACCGCCGGAAAGTACAACCACGGTCTCGACCATCTAAATGCCTCTCTGGTTATCAAACGCCAAAATGTGCAGACGCGGTGAAAATTTAAAGCCGTGGGTTGCGCACAGCCGCCATACCCCGGCCATGCGGCGCAGTTGATGGGCCCGGGTCGCGCCCCACGGCATGAGCCATATGCGCTCAGCATCAATATGGTGTTCGCGTTGAAACTTCAAGACCGGATCGATGGTATCCTCAATCACAAATTTAAAGGCATCCACCCGGAGTATCAATTCAGGGGCGATCATCGGACGTTCGACTGGTTTGGGCGAACACACCACCATGGCGCCGGTATCGGCGGGGATGCCGGCTTTGGCGCTGGTTTCAAACTGTACGCGGCGTTGGGCGTGCAACAATGCCCGGGTCAGATCCTTCAGCCCGGTGCGCCACTGCCGAAAGGGCTCTCCGCCCGTGATAATCACAAGCAGTGCTTTCCGGGAGAGAACGGCGGCCAGAACTTCGGCGGCAGGCATCCTGATGCCGGGCTGAAGCGCCGCCGGGGTGTCGCACCAGGAACAATACGGCGCCACGCAGCCCGCCAGACGCAGAAACACGGCGGGCTGCCCCATCAAGGGGCCCTCCCCCTGAATCGATGTAAATATTTCCGTGACATCAAGCATGGTACGCATTTAGATTCCATGCGGCTGCAGTTTTAAAACCGTTGGTTGAAGGATAGAATCCTGTTCAATCTATAACCTCATCAAGAGCCGTGACAAGATCTTCAATAAAATTAATTATTTTATTGTAATTAGACACTTCGGTTGCATCATCCAATGAGCTTGTTCGCCTGTATTTGCCGTTAATTTCAAGTTGAATGGCCGGTATGCCTCTGCGTCCGTGTATATCATTAGACACGGTATCCTCATTTGATGCAGGAAAAGTTTCATTGTAATCGATCTTCTCCTTCTTAAAACCGTGTGCCGAAGCAGTATCCATAATAACTTTTTTGATATCATCATTATAATTTATGGAAGCATCATCATCCGTACCGATTGCTATGTCAAAGTCGCTATCGGCGGCAGCACCGTGTATATCAATGAGGAATTTCAGATTATGATCTTTTATCATCTCCACAAGCTTGTCTCTGTAGTCACTTTCCTTATCATGATTGGGATCTGTTTTGTCCTGGCAGGCTTTTGTAATATAAAAGCACCCCGTTTTTTCACTAACAAATTCAACAATGCTTCCGGTATAGCTGTCCGCTGATTTTGTATTATCGTTGCGGCAGTGTTTTGTTGCATGAGGCGCTGACAAAACGCATTTTATTCCTTCTTCGCCAACGCCCATGTGTACATTACCATCCTCACCATCCTCTGGACATTTACCATTGTTCTTATTCGCTGCGTACTTCGCATTCTGATCTTCAATCCGGCAATCGGAATAATCTCCTGGATTCTCAATTTCATCGCTGCAATTCTCTGCGTACTTCAAACCCTGGTCAACAAACTCACACTTGGAATCATCTGTGGTTGAAAAAGCTGTTTGCGACCAAAAAAGCATGAAAACCACTAAAACAACAAATAAAGCAGATGACTTTTTATTTATCTGTCTCACACCTATCTCTCCTTTTTAAATTATTAATCTTTTTTAACCGGATCGTATAATACGATCAGAAAGCACATATCAAAGATCACAATTTGTTACAAGACAACCGATGAAAAATCTACGTTCGGATGGGAGATGTCCACATGTACCTTATTAAAATCGGCAGTGGAAAAATGAATCTTGACAAAACTTTCTCATTGT
>JBFFHG010000801.1:0-2749 GCA_041557055.1 Desulfosarcinaceae bacterium | reverse complement strand
GCGAACGCGTCGAATATTTTCGAAATTGACGCTGCTGGCAATTTTGACACGATCAATGATTTGCCGACGACTTTTGTCCATATCTTCTGACATGGAACCGGAAGGTTTGGGTACGAAATCAACGACCCCTAAACGCAAGGCCTCAAAGGTCACCGCTCCGTCGCTAAAAAGGGAACTCAATACGACAACGGGCACGGGAGATTCTATCATGATATGCCTGATGGCAGCCAATCCATCCATGCGCGGCATATCAATATCCAATGTAATCACATCCGGTTTAAGCTCTTTTATCTTATCCAACCCGTCCAACCCGTCACGGGCTGTTCCAATGATTTGCAGATTTGGATCGCTGTCCAGAATTTCTGAAATGGCCTTTCGCATGAACAAGGCGTCATCGACAATCAGGGCTTTAATCGGTCCATCCATGTTTAGTTTCGCATCCATTTTTGCAGCCGGGCGTTCCGGCCATGTTATTATTACTGGGTCAGCGTCTCATCAAACACGCCCCCATCACTTGCAATGGCGGGCCAAAACCGCATGCAGTTCATCCGGGTCAAACTGTTCGGTTACAAGGCCCGCTTCAAGTGCCGGCTCGAATGAAACCGGAAGAATACAACGGTCAGATTTGGGCGCTAAAATTTTCCCACCGTTGGAATGCACGGCCCGAAGCCCTTCCATGGTCCCCAGTTCGGCGCCGGAAAGCAGCATGACAATGACGCGTTCCTGGAACAATTCAGCCGCACTGCACAATAACCGATCCATATTATCCTCGATGTGGGCGCCTGGTTCGTTGCTATACTTTTGCAGCACCAGTCGCCCGTCGGAAATTGCAAAATGCATTTCCAGACTGCAATTTGCGATATAGCAGCGTCCGGGGTTTAAAAGGCCTTGATCTGCAAAGGGTTGAACTTCAAACCGGCTGCGCAAATTCAAGTAGGAGGATAATTTGGGTGCAAAGGCAGGCGGAATGGACTGCAGCGACAGTACGGTTGTCTGGTTTACCTTGGGCAGCGCCGTTATCATATTAACCGTTTCAAGATATCCGCCTGATCCTGAAGCGGCTATCACCAGCATCTCGCAAGGGTCGCTATTGTTGACGGCAATGAAATCCGACGGTTTCAACTTGGGGCAGCGCAGACGCTGAAATCGCTTTACATCGGCCTTGGCCGCTCTGTGAACCCGATCAACGATTCTCTGCTGCTGAACAAGAATATTGCTGCTCTTTACCGGCTTGCTCATAAAATCGACAGCGCCCAGATTAAGGAATGAGAGCAAGGTATCATAAGAGGACGGCAGCAGATTGCTCATGATGATAACCGGGCAGGGACTTTCGATCATGATATGCTTGAGCGCCGTGCTGCCATCCATAACAGGCATATTGACATCCATGGTGATCAGATCAGGTATCAGACTTTTCATCTGCAAAAGCGCTTCCTCACCGTTCTTTGCCGTACCGATCACTTCGATTGTGGCATCGGCCGCCAACATGCTGGTAAGGATCTTTGACATAATCGGCGAATCATCTACGACCAAAACCTTTAGTTTGCCAGGTTGGATCGGCTCCGGCGCTTTATCCTCGGGCACGGTATCTGAAAGAGCCAATTCATCAGCCTGTCGGGCGGCCTCCATCAACAGAAACTGGCAGGGCTCTTTGATCGTCGGATTAGCGATGGCCGGGGCTTCCATGGTCTCGAATTGTCCGCTCGGCCATCCCAGGATGGTGAAAAAAGCCTCGATCCCAACTGACCGGTCATATTCGGCGTGAACCACCTCCCCCTCTTCGATATAGATCGCCCCCCGGTCATTATCCTGAATCACCCGAATACAAAGACTGGCGCCCGCCAAACAACACATCTGAATAATATCCGTTAGTTGGATATTTCGTAACGTGCCCGCGAACCCGCTGTTATCCTGTTTTTGCCCGTTATCCCTTGAAGTTTGTATCATATTTCTAAAAGGCTCATACCGCTATGAGCGCCACCCCGTTTTACGAATTATACAATTGCTGCGGCTGCGTTTGATCTGGCGTTATGCTGATCCAACGACAATTCAACCAGTTGAAAAACATCCAGGATCAAAGAGATACTGCCGTCCCCCAGTATTGTCGCCCCTGAGAAGCCGCTCTTCTCCTGCAGATAGTCCTCCAATGGTTTAATGACCACCTCCTGCCGAGCCTTGAGTTCATCAACAACGAATCCAACCTGCTTCGTACCAGTATTGATGATTACCACAAACAGCTCTTCACGCGCCTTACCGGCCCTCTCCGTTTTAAAAACCCGATCCAACCGGATTAGCGGAATCGTCGTATTTCGAAGGTAAAAAACCTCAATCCCCTCAATAGTTGAAATTTCACTCTTAGAGATCCTGATGGTCTCTTCCACCGTGGACAATGGAATGGTAAAAATCTCATCGGTCAAGCGAACCAACAAGGCGGGAATAATGGCCAGGGTCAGCGGAATCTTAATTTTAAAACGGGCGCCGGCACCCAATGCATTGTCAATATCGATGGTACCATTGAGTTTCTCAATGCTCTCTTTGACAACGTCCATTCCCACCCCCCGTCCGGAGGTATGGGTAACTTCAACAGCCGTTGAAAAGCCGGGCCGCATAATAAGGGCCGTGATCTGCTGGTCATTCATCTCTTCAAGCTCATCGACACTGACAAACCCTTTTTCCAGCGCCCGTTTTTTGATCAAAGAGATATCGATGCCCTGGCCGTCATCGCTGATTTCAATAACAACGTAATTGC
>JBFFHG010000800.1:0-2753 GCA_041557055.1 Desulfosarcinaceae bacterium | reverse complement strand
GGTTGATATTCCGAGGATAAAATTTTGAGCGCAACGCAGATATCGGGCAAATTGGTCATTTATGGATGAGCACTAAGATCACCGATGAATATCCCACGGAGGGCAAATGGATGGGAGATGGATTATTTTTTGTATTGGCCGTTAACTTGATTGTATGGGCAGGTATTGTTGTTTATTTGTTCTCTTTGGATAATCGTTTAAAAAAAATTGAAAAGCCTCACAAGCAAGAAGAAGAACACGGATGAAAAAAGGTTACGTTATCGGCGCAATTATTATTTTTGCAACCGTCCTATGGGTGTTCGATTCGTTTAAATCTTCATTGACTGCCTATGTAAAAATCGATGAGGCCCGCTTGAGCCGTAACCCGGTTCAGGTCGCTGGCGCCATTGTACCGCAAAGCAAAAAATTCAATACCAAAAAAACATTAATCGAGTTCACCATAATAGACGAAAATGGCGATGAATTACTGATTCATTACAAGGGAGTAAAACCGGCAAATTTTGAAAATGCGGAAAGAGTCGTCGTAACCGGGAAGTATGATACCCCGACAAAAACATTTATCGCCAGGGAATTGCTGGTGAAATGCCCCACAAAATATCAAGGGAAAAACATTGACGATGATTAACATCGGCCAATTCTTATTGTACCTCGCATTGATTGCGATTGGTTTCAGTGCGACAGGTTTTGCATACGCGTTCCTCAACAACACCCCCAGGGCCAGTCATATCGCACGCAGCTGCTATTACCTTTATGTTGTCTCAATCACTTTTGCCGCTACGCTCTTGATGGTCTTTATTCTTACCCATGACTTCAACTTTCGCTATGTTTACGAATATTCCTCCAAAAATCTACCACTGCTCTATCAAATCAGCGCCTTTTGGGCAGGCCAAGAGGGCAGTTTTCTTTTATGGGCGCTCATTGGCGCATGGCTTGGCGTTATTCTGATGCGCACACCAAACAGCCTTGACCCATCTTTTATGGGACTGTATACCATCAATCTGATTTTCCTGTCATTTCTGATGATTTATCAGAGTCCCTTCCAGACCCTTCCGGCCACGCCGCCGGATGGTCAGGGAATGAATCTGCTGCTTCAGGATCCCTGGATGGCCATTCATCCGCCCATCATTTTTTTGGGTTACGCCGCCGCCGCCGTTCCCTTCTCCTATTGCACAGCAGCTTTATGGCTCAGGCGATTCGATGAGTGGCCGGAGGCGGCAATGCCATGGATGATCTTTACCAATGTCTCATTGGGAGCCGGTATTATTATCGGGGGAGTCTGGTCTTACAAAGTCCTGGGATGGGGTGGGTATTGGGCTTGGGATCCTGTTGAGAATGCTTCGCTTCTGGCATGGCTGGCCGCCATGGCATCCATGCATGTAATGATCCTTCACGCAAAAAGAAAAAAACTGCGCAAGGTAAATTTCATCTTGGCAGCCTGCCCGCATCTTCTCGTAATATACTGCACCTTTCTGACGCGATCAGGAATTTTGGCCGATTTTTCAGTCCATTCCTATTCCCTGGTCACCCACGGCGCCACTCTTTTGACAGCAGGATATCTCATCCTGACCGGGGCTGTTTTTCTAACCCTGTTTTTAACAAAAGCAAAACAGATTCAATCATTCCAGGATGCACCAACCTTTTCTTGGGTCTCCCGGGAGACAGGTTTAATCGCCGCGGCCACGGTTATCTGCCTGATGCTGTTTTTTACCGGATTAGGTACGTCCGCACCGCTTATTACCGGCTTACTTGACAAAGCCGCCAGTGTTTCAACGTTGTACTATAACAAGACCAACGGCGCCGCGGCCATAATCATGTTGTCGCTGCTAAGCTTTTTCCCGGCCTTGCCATGGGGGCAAAACAAATTGCGATTGCCGTTGCTGCAATTACTGATAGCGACGTTTGGCGCGATTATTTCCGGGTTGGCCATCTTATTCTTCACAGGATTTCCCGGATGGCTGGCACTGATGATGGGTTCATTATCCTGCGCAGCGATATCATTGAATCTGCTCATCTCTGTCAAATTGCTCAGAAAGCATCTGAAATTTACGGGTGCGGCCATATCCCATTTAGGCGTCGGCCTGTTGTCTTTGGGTATCGTGCTTTCATCCTGCTTTGATAAATCCGATAAGATATTATTGGTGCAAGGGGCAACAAATCATTGGGCTGGATACGACATCCAGTTCCGTGAACCAGCCAGACACACCACAAAAGCGGGAACAAGACACGATATGTTGATAGATTTAAAAAGAAACGGCACTATAATTTCCGCGACTCCGGATTTCTACTCGGAAACAGATTCTTCAGGCCGCAAAAATAACATTGCCCACCCATTTATCAAGCGGGGTCTTTTGGCCGATTTATACATTGCACCAATTAAATTCAGCCCCACTGCAGATCATGTCGATTCCGCATCGAATCGAATAATTATCCAGAAAGGAGAGTTGATAAAACATAATGACCACGAATTGCGGTTCATGGAATTCCAGGCATCGGGAATGGGTTCACGCAAGGGAGCACAAGGCAGTATGGCGGTGGGTGCCGCAATATCAGCCGCCTACAAGGACAATGATCCAATCATCCTCAATCCGGTCATCAGCTTTAATGGAAATTCAACCACATCCAGTCGCGTGAAGCTGCCGGGCCCGGACGATGTTTTTATTTCGATCGAACATATCAATGCAGATCAGAAAACCGTCTCACTCTCTTTTCACACACAGCCGGATGGTTTGCCTCACAACCAGACCCGACAACCG
>JBFFHG010000799.1:0-2754 GCA_041557055.1 Desulfosarcinaceae bacterium | reverse complement strand
TCGACCAGGACCGACTGGCCGGTGATGTAGGTGTTCGCCTCGGAACACAGGAACACTGATAGCTTGCCGTACTCGGCCGGTCTGCCATAACGTCCCAGCGGGATGATCTTGAAGGTGTTCCGCTGCAATTCCTCCACCGAAATTCCCGCCTTGTCCGCACGGATTTTGTCGAGTTGATCGATGCGTGCGGTGCCTATGCGCCCCGGGGCAATCACGTTGACCAGAATCCCCTCCCTGCCCAGCTCCTGCGACAGGGTCTTGGCCAGCCCGACCACGCCGCTACGGAAAGTGTTGGACAAAATCAGGTTGTCCAGAACCGCCTTGATCGAAGACGAAGTCGAGCAGAGGATGCGTCCGTCGCCGGCAGCGCGCATGTGTGGCAGCACTTCGCGGATTGCGCGGATGTAGGAGAGCAGGGTCAGCTCGTAGGCTTTTTGCCAGGCTTCATCGTCAAAAGCGTCGAAAGTACCGGCCGGAGGGCCGCCGGTGTTGTTGACCAGGGCGTAGACCCCGCCGAATTTTTCAACTGTGGTCGCCACCAACTGCTTGATATCCTCCGCCTTGGTGATGTCGCCGACAAAATATGCAGGTGCGTAACCGGTTTCAGTCTCGATGTCGGCCTGGGCTTCCTTGAGCTGGTCCTCAAAGGGGCTGAACAGCATGACCCGGGCCTGTTCACGGGCGAATTCGCAGGCGATCGCCTTGCCCAGTCCCGAACTGGACGCCATGACGATAACGCCTTTACCTTTCAATCCTAAATCCATGATCTTTTCTCCTTGTGTGAGGTGTTGCTATTTTTGTATCTTTTTTGTCAATAACCGGGCATTCCAGGGGTGCAAAGCCGTCGATCTGGCAGGCGACTTTGTCGCCGTGCTTGATATGCACCGCCCGCGGCGTCCCGGTGGAGATAATGTCGCCGGGATACATCTTCATCACCTTCGTGTGGAAGGAGATGAGAAGGTCCGGCGGGAAGGTCATGTTCGCGACCACGTTTCGGGCATGCACTTCACCGTTGTAAATGGTCGCAACATTGAGCTTCATGACATCTTCAATCTCGTTTTTGGTGACCAACTGGGGGCCAAAACAGAAGAAGCTTTCGAAACTCTTCGACAGGGTCAGATAGCGCGGGTTTCTTCTGAGAATGTCTTCGGCGGTCATGTCGATGATGGTGGTGAATCCGGCCACGACGCTGAGCCAGTCCTCGCGCTCGACATCGATGCATGCCTTGCCGAAGATCAAGCCCAGCTCGGCTTCGGCGGTGGTGCCGTTTGACTGCAGCGGGATCTTGATTTCGTCACCGGGGCCGATGATGGTTGTGTCAGGCTTGAAAAAACTGGCCGGCACGGTGTCCGGTGTTTTTTCGGCCAGGTCGGCGGCGTGGTCGGCATAGTTCAGGCCGATGCCGAAGATTTTTTTGGGATTGCGGTAGAGCGGTCCGAACCTGGCTTCGGCAAGTGGCATGGCTTCGTCGGAAAGCGTTGCGACTTTCTCCCTGCCGCCGTCACGGTACCAGTCGTTGAGAGTGTCGAGCTGATCGTGCTGGAGGATGGCGAGAATGTCGGTCAGCCAGCGGGTGCCGAGTTTCTCGTTTATGGAGGCGATGGTGACGACCAGATCGTCCTGGACGATTGCGGCGGTCTCCAGCCCCTTGATTTTTACTGTGGCCAATCTCATGTGTTCTCCTTGTTTGTGACTGCGTTACGGCATCATTGCCGTTGGTGGAAAGAGGTTGTTGCGAATCCTGAGTTTCTTATCACTCCGCAAAGGGATGAATGCCATCAATCAGATTAAGGGCTTCCAGCCGGAGACCGAGGGCTTCTTCCGGGGTGGTGAAACTTTTGATGCCTGAAATCATCTGCTGTAGATGATTTTCATGTTCGATTTTAAGATCCTCTGCTTGGGCGACGCTGACAGCCCGGAAAAATATTTCTTCTCCCGGGAGAATGCGCCCCAGCTTGGGCAAATCAGCAGAGATGACCGTCGCGATTTTAGGGTAGCCTCCTGTGACCTGATGGTCGTTGAAAAGGATGATCGGCAGCCCGTTGCCGGGAACCTGGATCGCGCCGGTGACAATTCCGTCGGAAACGATGTTGAAACCTCTGCTGTGTTTCAATGCCGGACCCGTGAGACGCAGTCCCATGCGATCCGAGTTGCCGGAGATGGTGTAGGGTGAATTGAGAAAGGTCTCAATGCTCTCTTTGGTGAAATAATCTTCCTGCGGGCCAAGTACCACATGCAGATGATCCTTTCTGATCTCGGGACGTGACCGATAGATCAGCCGTTCCGGGCGATCCGATGCGCGTTCGCGAGTCAGGGGCAACTCGTCTCCGGCTTTGAGAGCACGGCCTTCAAAGCCCCCGATCCTGCCCAGCATGAAGGTCGATTTGCTCCCCAGTACAGCGGGCAGGGCAAAGCCCCCCTCAACCGCCAGGGTACAGCCGAAGGTTTCGGAAAATGGAGCGACCTTAAAGATGCTGCCGCGTGTCAGCGTGACGCTTTGCCAATAGGGGATGAATCGCTTTTGTGGCTTGATAATTTCAATCCGGCCAATTGTCCCGCACAGGGCAATCCTCACAGAGTCCGTCCGGACTCCGAAAGTCGGCCCCTGGAGAGAAATTTCTACTCCCTCGGTGTTATGCGGATTGCCGACCAGGGCGTTTGCGAGGCGGAGGGCGTCGGGATCGCGAATCCCGGAGACAGGCACAGCCATATCCTGGTAGCCGGGGCGGCCGACATCTTGTACGGTTGTACATA
>JBFFHG010000798.1:0-2755 GCA_041557055.1 Desulfosarcinaceae bacterium | reverse complement strand
TTTTTAAGATGCATCTATTCTACCCCTCCTGAATGATTCAAACGTCGGTTTGGTTTTTTTAAAAAATAGGTAATGTCACTGCTATCAATTTGTTATTGTTTATATTTCCAAATGGTGTTTTACGCAACGGATATTTCATTGACAAGATTTGCCGGGAACCTTGCAATGCCGATTGGTCATTGCGCTTTACACTGAAATATGGAAAATTGCCAATGCCGGCAAGAATTGGGTGCATGGATGCAAAAGGGATTGATATTTAAATGGTTGATATGCCGACACTGCTATGGTGGGGACGCTCAGATCCCCGATATTCCCGCAATCAAATCATATTGGGATTGCTGGCGGATTTGGGGTGGCGCGTGGATTTTTTTCACCCCCTGGCAAGTCCTTTGGGCAAAGTCCAGGCGCTGTTTCAGCGTCCCAAGGTTCCGGATCTCGTTTGGGTGCCGTGTTTTCGGCAACGCGATATGAACAGCGCCTTGTATTGGGCACGCCAATGGAAGTGTCCGCTTGTTTTCGATCCCCTGATTTCAGCCTATCAAAAAGAGGTCCATGAGAGGGGCAAATGGCACGAGAATCATAAAAAGGCGCAGCAAATCCGCAGATGGGAAGCCGGCCTGTTCCGCCGGGCGGATGTGGTGATAGCCGACACCCATGCCCATGCCCGATTCTATATCGATACGTTTCGGATCGACCCCCGAAAGGTATTCGTGGTGCATGTGGGCGCTGACGATCAACTATTCCGGCCCACGGATGTGGATGCGGACAGATCTCCCGTCGAGGTGCTCTTTTACGGCAGCTTTCTGGCATTGCAGGGGCCGGGTGTGATCGTCGATGCCGCCGCTGCCATGGACAATAAAACGATCCAATGGGTGCTGTTGGGAGAGGGCGATTTAAAACCCCGGTTAATGACAAAAGCCGAAAAAATGCCGAATGTGAAGTTCGAGCCCTGGATCTGTTACGAGCGATTGCCTCAAAGGCTGGCGCAGGCCCATATTCTGCTGGGGATTTTCGGCACAACGCCCAAGGCCGCAATGGTGATTCCCAACAAGGTGTTCCAATCCATGGCTGCGGGGCGGCCTTTAATCACCCGCAGTTCGGGGGCCTACCCCCAAGAGGTAAGGGACTCACGGCGTATCGGTTGGGTGCCGCCGGGAGATCCCGGGGCTTTGGCAGCCTGCGTTCAGCTTTGGGCAGAGGAACCCCACCGGTTGATTGACAGGGGGCGCCGGACCGGGGAATTATATAAACAATGCTTTGGCAGGGATCAAATTCTTGCCCAACTGCATAGCGCTGTCCAGTCTGTATCGTAGCAAAAAATGAGAAGCCGCGAAAAAAAAAACAAGCGAGGTCGAGCGTTGTTGGTGGCCAAGCCATGGAAGGGCGGGCTTGGTCAATATTTTTACCGGGCTTTGCAAGATTTTTTTACGGATGTGAAATGGTTTTGCACTTACCCTGCGGGGATGGCCGATAGTTTGTCCTACCGCGCAGACAAGCATCAATGGCGCTTGAGACTGTCGGAAAAAATCGCGGCCGCCGATTATGATTTGGCCATTTTTATCAATACCATCGATGCATTTTCAACTATGCAGCATTCGGATAAAAACATTGTCTGGCTAACCGATGACCCCCGGCCTGTTTCGAGGTATCTGAAACCTTTTGGAAAGGTCTATCTTGCCGATCCCGGCTACCAAGACGACGTGATCCCTTTTTTGAAAAAGGGGCAGTTCGGCGGAATTCTCCCCTTTGCCCATCTGCCCGAAGTCCATCACCCCTTTAACGGCAATCCGTCAAAGCGCGGGGTGTGTTTTATCGGCAACAGGGACCCCAAAAGGAAAACCTATATCAAAGCGTTGCTGTCGAGCGGTATTGAAATTGCAGTCTATGGCAATTTTTTTCTCAAAGACCGCCTTTTCTGGAAGTATCCGGGCCGCTTTCATCCTCCCATCGCCAATTCCCGGATGGGGGAGATTTACAGCCGGTTTTCATTATCGCTGAACATCCACGCTCAGGTTGTCCGGGGCGGCACCAATATGCGCACCTTTGAGTGCGCGGGGTATGGGATTCCTCAAGCAGTAGAGCAACGCCCCGGAATATCGGAATATTTTGAGCCCGGCCGAGAGATCGTGGTGTTCAACTCCCCTGAAGAAATGGTGGAAATTCTAAAGGTGACAGGCAGAGACGGTCATGTTTTGGCAAGGATGGCGAAAAGAGCCCAAGAACGTGCAATCGCCGAGCATACCTATCACCATCGTATACAAAAACTTTTGGAAGGTTTGTGATCAATGCTGGAGAAGACTGCCCCGCTGGATTATGAGTTCTCAACCCCCGGGATGCTTCCGGTGGTATCCCTTATTCTGATAGAGTTGGCTTTGATCGGCGCCTACCTGCCAGGAAAGCCCTCATCGTTTTTTATTTTACCGGCCCTGTTCGTGTTGTGGCGATATCGGCAGGCCGTAAGAATCGACAGGGAAATCAAAATCATATCCCTGTTGTTTTTTGCCTACCTGGTTTTTTTTACTGTTCTTTCTCAGGATGTCGTGCGATCCGTTGACGGCATTTACCATGTTTTGCGGGGGATGCTGTTTTTCCCTTTTGCCCTTGTCTTTGCGCACCTTGCCCAGCGCAGGGGATTGTTTTATCCAAATTTGGTTGCGGTTATTGTCATTGCCGGAAACTTGTTTTTTGAGCATCCCATTGGCGAAACTGTTTTTTTCTCCTACTATGAGAATCCCAACAATGGGGCTGTGCATTT
>JBFFHG010000797.1:0-2764 GCA_041557055.1 Desulfosarcinaceae bacterium | reverse complement strand
CTTTTCCAATGGTGTGAAATGCGATTTGGGAACCCTGTTGAAAGACGGTGACCGTATCGGTATTTTCCCACCGGTGGGCGGGGGGTAATTTCCCCCATGCTTTTGGGTGCGGCCATTTGCGCGCATTTGATCCAAAGGGAGTATGACCAATGACTGTTCCCCAATGTGGACATCTTCGATTGCATTTTCACAAGGATGCGATCAGTCTGTTTTTTCCCCTTTTGCAGAAAGGGTTTTACCTTGAAATTATCACCAACAATCTTCAAAATATGTTGTGCCGGACTTGCGGGCTTGACCCGGCGGCGGTCAATGATCGCATCCAAACCATATTTTTAAACGGCAAACCGGTTGATGACACGGCCACGGCAAATGTTCAAGACGGTGATTGCCTGGCCCTTTCGGCGGCCATGCCGGGTCTGGTCGGGGCCACCATGCGTTCCGGCGGTCTCCTGGCCGGTTTAAGATACGCCATCAGCCACCAACCGATAGATGCCCATCCCAGTCCGCAAGGTGGTGTCTTTTCGATTAAGTTGTTTAATTTATTGATTAAAGAGATCGGTCCCCGTTTCTTGCAACAAGGGATACTGATCGGGGTGGATGATTTTCGAAACCTTCAGACCGCCTTGTCGACGCTTGATTGGAAAGCGTGTCAAGCAGCGGAGCTGAACGCACAAACAATCCATGTTGATACTCTGGCGGCGATGAAATGGTCGTCAGGATCGGGATTCATTCACCTGAAAGTGACTTTCGGGTAGCCATCCGGTGCCGGCCCGCGGTAATATGAATTAACAGGTGAAATTGGATAACAACTATGCTCCGAGCAGCAACCGTCAGATCAAATCAAAAATTTACACGTGCAACCGGTCGTCAAATGGGCGAAACCTTGCAGCAACAGTTGGATCAGGTCCCCAAGGCCTGCTGGCTCTTTTGCGCACCCCTGGACGGGGTGGCGGAACTGCTCAAGGGTGTTTGCGAGGGCGCCGGTACCGATCAAATCATCGGTTGCACCAGCGCCGGCGAGATTTCAAGCGCCGGTCTGAGCATTAATTCGGCAGTTCTGGCCGGCATCGCTTCAGACTGCATCGACTTTGAAATCGTCACGGTCCAGGGGCTGCAAAAGGACAGCGCGGCGGCCGGCCGCAAATTGGCGGCATCTTTTTCATTCCCCCCGCGGTACCTTCAGATTTTTTCCGACGGCCTGACCGGCAACGGCTGCAGCATACTAAGGGGGATGGCCTCGGTCCTTGGTGATCGCATTCCGATATGCGGCGGCGCCGCCGGGGATAACGGCCATTTTCGAAAGACACTGCAATTCAGCCACGGCCGGGTCCATACGGATGCGCTTTGCGGCATTGCATTTCATGGTGATTTTCGGTTGGGAACCGGCGTGCGCAGCGGATGGGCGCCCATTGGTTTGGCCAAACAGGTGACCAAAGCGTGCGGCAACGTTGTTTATGAACTGAACGGAGAGCCGGCCCTGCATGTCTTTGAACGCTTTCTGGGGCAACATGCGGGAAAATTACCGGCCATCGGAGTGGAATATCCATTGGGCTTCATGATGCCTGCGGGGGGTGCGAATCAAGAGGATTTTTTTATTTTGCGCGCCACCATGTCCGTGGATCGTAAAGCGCGTTCGATCATATTCGCCGGAGAGATTCCCGAGGGCGCCATGGTCAACCTGACATGCGGCGACAAAGCCTCCATCCTGAAGGCCGCCGAAACAGCGGCCAAAGAGGCCCGCTCCGCAATCGGCGATACGAGGCCGGCGGTTGTTTTTTGTTACTCGTGCATGGCCCGCAAAATTGTTTTGGGCCGCCGAACCGCGGAAGGCGTCAAGCGGGTTCGTGCGCAATTCGGGGCCCAGACCCCCATCATCGGATTTTACTCATATGGTGAATTCGGCCCAATGGGTCCCGGATCACCCAGTTACCTGCACAATGAAACCATTACGCTGACCGTGCTGGGGCAAGCGCCATGAAGCAACGGCAGACCCAAAAGCAGCGGATTCACGAACTGGAAGAGCTGTTGGAGCAGGCCGAGCGTAAATCGGACATCCTTACCAACCTTCTCAAGGAAGCTTCGGCCGAATTCAATCAGGCCCTGGATAAAGTGAGCAAATCGGAAGCCAATTTCCGGGCCATTATCGAGAGCGCGCCCGAGGCGATCTACATGTTCGACGTTTTCACCCGCCGCATTCTGGATTGCAATCCGTTCACCACCGAATGGCTTGGCTATTCGCGTCAGGAACTTCTCAGCATGGGGGTGGAAGATATTCTCGGCCCCATGTCCGAGGGGGTCGATGAAAACATCCGCAAGGCGCTGGATCATGGATTTGTGCGCATTCAGGAACGGCAGTTCCGCACCAAATCGGGGGTCCTGGTGGATGCCGAGGTGACCGGTACGGTGGTCGAGATTCAGACCAAAAAATGCTTTGTCGCCCTTGTCCGGGATATTACCGAGCGAAAAAAAATAGAGGCCCTGCTGCGTTATAAGGAGCTTTTTCAAAATGTTATCGATCCGGTGTTTATCTGTCACTCCCAGGGGGCCTTTCTGGAAGTCAACGATGTGGCCTGCGAGCGCCTGAAATATACGCACAGGGAACTGCTGCAACTCACCTTCCGGGACATTATCCGCCCCTCCAAGTACGGGGGGTTGGGCCGTATTGGCAAAAAAATCCGTTGCGGTGAAGCGGTCCAGTTCGAAGTCGAAGCAATTACCCGAACCGGGGAACTGATTCCCTTCGAGTTTCATTCCCGGCTCATCG
>JBFFHG010000796.1:0-2765 GCA_041557055.1 Desulfosarcinaceae bacterium | reverse complement strand
CGCGGCCCTGGAAATTGAGCGTTTGAGTGACAACCTGGCCGGCACAAAGGCCTTGGAACAGCTCCCCCTGATTCTTCTCACGGATGATACTGAATTTATCAGCAGAAATTTGAACAACTTCTTGTGGGTTGCATTCACACGCTCCAATCCCTCCCACGACATCCATGGCGTAAGAAGTTTCATGAAGCATAAGCATTGGGGGTGCCAAGGTCCGCTTGTCATCGATGTGCGGCTTAAACCCCACCATGCGCCGCCGTTGATGGAAGACCCGGCCATTACTCGACGGGTCAATGAATTGGGAAAAGCGGGAGGATGTTTACATGGAATCATTTAATAGGAATGAAACGGATTGAGTGCCTTTTTTCATAAATCAGCGTCGATGTGAAAGGGTGGCTGTCGCAGCCCGGTGTTCACCTGATTCACCGCAATGAAAAGACGGGCGTCAATTATTGATAACCCCATCACCAGTCCCTTAATATATGCCCCATGCCATTAAAAAAAACCGTCGACAAAAACCCCAAACGTTCCAAAGGCGCGCAACCGAAACGATCCGCATCCCGGGAATTGGATGTCATTGAAGTGCGCGGCGCCCGGGAACACAACCTCAAATCCATCCATGTGACCCTTCCCAAAAAGAAGCTCATCGTCTTCACCGGGGTTTCCGGGTCGGGCAAATCCAGCCTGGCCTTTGACACCATCTTTGCCGAAGGCCAGCGCCGCTATGTGGAATCTTTGTCCGCCTATGCCCGCCAGTTTATCGGCCAGATGGAAAAACCCAAGTATGATACCATCCGGGGCCTGTCGCCCACCATTTCCATCGAGCAAAAGGCGGCCAGCAAAAATCCCCGCTCCACCGTGGGGACCATCACTGAAATCTACGATTACTTGCGTGTCCTGTTCGCCCGCATCGGAGAGCAATTCTGCATTACCTGCGGCCGGCCGGTGGGCCGCGGCGATGCCCAGGGCATGGTGGACCAGATTCTGGACCTGCCCACCGGCACCAAAATTCATTTGTTGGCCCCCATCGTGGAGAACCGCAAGGGGGAACACCGCGAACGGCTCAATGCCCTTCGCCAAGAGGGGTTTGCCCGGGTGCGCATCGACGGCGTGGTGCGCGGCCTGGAAGATGTCCAATCACTGGCAAAACACAAAAAGCACACCATCGAGGTGGTGGTCGATCGTTTGATCGTCAAAAACGAAGCGGCCTTTGGCAAACGGCTCACCGATTCAGTGGAAACCGCCCTGGGCGCCGGACAGGGACGCCTGATCATCCATATCCTTGAAGGTGAAGATCTTTATATGAGCGAGGCCCGCTCCTGTTGCGGGAGGGCGTACCCCGAACTGCAACCCGCCCTGTTCTCCTTCAATTCCCCCCAGGGCATGTGCCCCCAGTGCAATGGCATCGGCAGCCATCTGAACATGGACATCGACAAGCTCGTTCCCGATCCCCGGCTCACCATCCGCCAGGGCGCCGTGGTGCCCTGGCGCAGTTACTTCCTCAAAAACGGCGGCCCGATGGACTCCTGGGGCGGGCGTCAGTTGGCCGCCATGGAATCGCAATGGGGCATCGATTTCGACATTCCCTGGGAGCGGTTGCCCAAAGCGCAGAAAAAGATTCTCCTGTTTGGTTCCAACGGCCGGGAGATGAAAGTCCGCTGGGATTCCGAAAAGATCCAGGGCAAGGTCACCATGGCCTGGGAGGGCTTGGTGCACAGCATGTTGCGCCGCTATCACCAGACCCAGTCGGATCATCAGAAAAAGTATTATGCCGGCTTCATGTCTTCCCAGGCGTGTGAAACCTGCAAGGGGCGGCGGCTCAGGCCCGAAGTGCTGCATGTGCGCGTCAACGGCCGCTCCATCATCGACCTCACCGACATGACCATCCGGCAGGCTTTCGATTTTTTGTCCGCGCTGGCCTTGACCGGTAACCGGAAACTGATCGCCGCCGAATTGGTTAAAGAGATCATCGGTCGGCTGGGTTTCCTGCTGAACGTCGGTCTGGACTACCTGACCTTATCGCGACAGGGCCCCACGCTTTCAGGGGGCGAGTCCCAGCGCATCCGCCTGGCGTCCCAGGTGGGCTCCGAACTGACCGGGGTTTTATATATTCTGGACGAGCCGTCCATCGGCCTGCACCAGCGCGACAATCTGAAGCTTCTGAAAACCCTGCAGCACTTGCGTGATATCGGCAACTCGCTGATCGTCATTGAGCATGATCGCGAAACCATGGAGGCCGCCGACTGGATCGTGGATATCGGCCCCGGCGCGGGACTTCTCGGCGGTCAGATTGTCAGCCAGGGCACCTACCGTCAGATCCTCAAGGATAAAAAATCGCTCACCGGACGCTATCTCAGCGATACGGAGACCATCGACACGCCCCCCAGGCGCCGCACCCCGCGGCAGACCGGCAACCGCTGGGTCGGTATCACAAAAGCCGCGGCCAACAACCTGGCCGATTTGAATGTGCGCATTCCCCTGGGATTGCTGGTGGCGGTCACCGGTGTGTCGGGCGCCGGCAAATCGACCCTGGTGAACCAAATCCTCTACCCCGCCCTGGCCCGCAAACTGCACGACTCCCCCCTGGCCGTTGGAAAGCATGACCGCATCACCGGCCTCTCGCGGCTCGACAAAGTCATCAACATCGACCAGAAAGCCATTGGCCGGACCCCCCGGAGCAACCCGGCCACCTACACCAAGGTGTTCGATCACATTCGCGACCTTTTCGCCCAACTCCCGGAATCGCGGATGCGCGGGTATAAAAAAGG
>JBFFHG010000795.1:0-2768 GCA_041557055.1 Desulfosarcinaceae bacterium | reverse complement strand
GTCGCCAGCTCCATGGTGCCATTGCTCTCCCTGGGCGTTCCCGGCAACTCGACATCGGCTTTGTTTCTCGGCGGGTTGCTGATTCAAGGCTTGCGCCCCGGGCCGTCCCTGTTCAATGATACGCCGGAAATCGCTTACCTGATTGTCGTCAGTTTTCTGGTCGCCAATATTATCATGGGCCCAATGGGAATTTTACTGGGACGATTCCTCTCCCGGATGATCTTTAAAATCCCACAGGAACTTTTGGGCGCTGCCATTTCAGTATTGTGTTTGACGGGTTCGTTCGCGGTGGGCAACAGCATCTTCAATGTTTGGGTGGCGCTTTTCTTCGGAATTCTGGGATATGGATTTAACAAAGTCAACATGCCCCATTCACCCTTCATCCTGGCCATCGTTCTGGGCGCCATGATGGAGCGGGGACTCTATCAAAGTCTGGTGCTGTCCAAAGGGTCGCTAATGATTTTTATCAATCGCCCCATCAGTTTGGCACTATTGATCGGCGTCCTGTTTTTCATCATGACACCGATCATCAAAAGCCTGTACCGGCGTCGAAAAAAGGCGTAGCAACCAACCGTGTCCGAATCTGACGGGGGCGAAAGGGGGCTTTGGGTGTGCATCGACCCTATGGGGTCAATATGCGCGGATAAAGCCCCTTGGACGGCGCCATAACAACAAGTTGTCGCCTTTGGCTTTTGTTTGGCAGCCCTTTTGAACGAATCTCAAGGGCTGCCGGTATCGACCGGATAGCTTCCCAGGCATTTGATGGGGATGGCCATTTCTCCCAGAAGCCGCATCACATCCGTCACTGCGGGATCATTGATATCGCCTTCAAAATCCAGAAAAAAACTGTATTTTCCGGGATCTGACCGCACCGGCATGGAGGCGATGCGCGTCAGGTTGATTTCCGCTTCGGCAAACAGGCGCAGCACATTGTACAACCGGCCGGCCTCGTGAGCGGTGGCGAATATAATGGAGGTTTTATCACCGCGGCCGGCATAGGCATCGCGGGACAGCAGCAGGAACCGGGTATGGTTGGAGGCCCCGTCTTCGATGCCTTGACTGACGATATTGAGATCGTAAAGTTCGGCGCACAGGGCGCTGGCAATGGCGCCGGAAGCGCGCGGATTTTCGCGGGCCAGCATTTTAGCGGCGCCAGCCGTATCATAGTATGGACGCGGTTCGATCCTTCGTTCCAGCAAAAAACGATTGCACTGGGCCAGGGCCTGGGGATGGGAGTAAACCACCCGAATTTCGCTCAGATTGGTTTCATGGAGGGCCAGCAGACAATGGTGAACCGGCACTTTCACCTCGCCGATCACCTTCAGATCGGTGGTGGTCAACAGATCGTTAACCTGGGTAACGGCCCCCTCAAGAGAATTTTCCACCGGCACCACCCCCGTATCAAAGTGGGTATTTTCAACCCCTCTGAACACATCGATAAATTCCAGGCAGGGAATATAAGCGCCATCCGGCACGAGGCGCCTCGAAGCCACTTCGCCATAAGCGCCGTGTTCGCCCTGAAAGGCCACCAGTTTGCGGTTCTCCTTCTGGAGGCGTTTGCTCTCCTTGATAATGGTCTTTAGCAATTGACGGGCAAAAGAACTTTCCACCAGGGCCAGATTCATACGCTCGGCACGCCCCAGGACCATCTCCTCGCGTTGGGGGTCGGTTACCGTGACCTTGAATTTCTTGGCCTGAATGGCCAATCCCATTCTCTCCTGAAGCAGGACCAGCAATTCACGGTCGATTTTGTCGATTTTGCGACGGATATCATCCAGCTTCATTTTTCGCTCCCCTATGGCGTCGTTCGGCTGAAAACCTATTATTTATACTGGAACTTTCTGAGAGAGTCAACGTTCACAAGGGCCGGGCGCAGGACAATTGCATATGTTTTTTAGTGCCCATCCAGCCGCCGGCGGGCTGGTTTACGCCCTGAACAGCAGACTTTGCCCCCCTGCCCCTTTGCATAACCGGCTAATTGTTGTATGAACAAAATATTGAGCGGACGACAATTGCCCCGCCCCATCTCCGGCGGGTGGCGGCAAACAAATTAATATATAAATAAAATCAGTACAATCAATAATTAACAACCACAAGGAGCCACATTGAGCCAAGTAAAAGGACACCTGGAAATATTAAATCGCGGTTTCGGATTTTTGCGTAATATCGAAAACAACCTCCAAGCCACCTCGGACGACACCTTTGTCCCCGTCACCATGATCAAACAGTTCAATCTGAGCGAAGGTTTATTGGTTAAAGGCCGGGGTGTCGAGGGTGACGGTAAAAACAGCAACCTGAAACTCGATCTCATTGAATCCATCAACGGCGTATCGTTGGAAGCTTACAGCCAGACAGTCGCGCTGCACGACCTGACCAGCATCAACCCCACGGAGCGCTTCCGGTTAACCCTGGGCCCCAAAGACCATATGGGACAAGCCCTGGACATGATCGTCCCCATCGGCAAGGGACAGCGCGGGCTGATCATCTCACCGCCAAAATCCGGCAAAACCACCATACTGCGGCACATGGCCAACGCCATCATCACCAATCATCCCGACACGGATGTTTTCGTGCTCCTGGTGGATGAGCGTCCTGAGGAGGTCACGGACTTCAAACGAGGACTCGCCGCCGGCCATGTGTTGCACTCATCAGCGGATCAAAGTGTGGCCCAGCACATGCGCATGATCCGCCTGGCCATAAACACAGCCATTCGCTGCACGGAAATGGGCCGCGATGTGGTGGTCTTCATCGATTCGCTCACCCGCATG
>JBFFHG010000794.1:0-2769 GCA_041557055.1 Desulfosarcinaceae bacterium | reverse complement strand
TGCGAACTGCTCGCTGAAAAACGGGCGTTTGTTTTGGCCACCATAGTTTCCCACCAGGGGTCGGCACCCCGGACCTCCGGCACGCGCATGTTGATCACCGCCGAACAAGAGATTTTCGGCACCATCGGCGGCGGCCTGCTGGAGGCCGAGACCATGCAGGCCGCCGCACAGATGAACAAACAAACACCGACCCGGTTTCTGACCTTTGATCTGACCAATCAGGATGCCGCCAACATGGAGATGATTTGCGGCGGCCTGGTTCAGGTATTTCTGAATTATATCGGGCCCGGCGATGAAAACCGGGCCCTTTTCACCAACTGGCGCGAGTCGTTGTCCCAAGGCCGCAAGGCAGCGCTGGTATCGGTTGTTTCCGGAAACGAAAAACAGATCGAACGGATTGACCGCATGCTTTTTAAAAACGGCGACAGTGTGCCGGACTCTGCGCAAATACCCGCCGCCTGGCACCGAAAGCTATCTGATTTTGTGGCCAGGGCCACCCACGTCCAGGTCCTGAACCTGGAAGGACGCCTGGTGATAGCCGATCCGGGGCAAATCTCGCCCACCCTCCACATCTTCGGTGGCGGACATGTGGCCCGACCCACGGCCCACCTGGCCGCCATGGCAGGGTTTGATGTGGTGGTGCTGGACGACAGGCCGGAATTTGCCGATGGGGCCCGTTTTCCCGAGGCCGTGGCGGTGCACACCCTTGCCGGTTTCCATGAGGCCTTCGAACGCCTGGCGGTGGGCCCTGACACCTATATCATCATTGTCACCCGGGGGCACCTGCATGACCGGACCGTGCTGGCTCAGGCTTTGAAAACGCCGGCCGCCTACATCGGCATGATCGGCAGCCGGAAAAAAAGAGATGCCATTTACGACCGCCTGCTGGCGGATGGATACACAGCCGCCGATATTGCCCGCGTGCATTGTCCCATCGGCCTGGCCATCGGTGCGGATACCCCGGAGGAGATCGCCGTAAGCATCGTGGCCGAGTTGATCGCCGTGCGCGCCGGTGTTAAGCAATAAGGCGTTCCCGTTCAAAATTCAGAGTGAAAAAAAGCGAGGCCGGGAGTATGTCATGAGTCATTCCGACAAAAAGAACGATTCCGCCATTACCGCCATTGTGCTGGCCGCCGGTTT
This sequence comes from Desulfosarcinaceae bacterium, assembly GCA_041557055.1. GTDB lineage: Bacteria > Desulfobacterota > Desulfobacteria > Desulfobacterales > Desulfosarcinaceae > JARRKU01. The sequence continues at coordinate 1,629 of JBFFHG010000794.1, read as the reverse complement.
TTCAGAGCGCATGGGGCGCTTTAAGCCGCTTTTACCGTTGGGGGCGTACCGAACCATCGAGCGGGTGGTGAATCTGTTTCAAGCCGCCGGTGTGGAGGAGATCCTTGTGGTGACAGGTCACCGCGCTGACGAAATCCGCCAGGCGGTTGCCTCACGGAATGTGCGCTGCGTGGAAAATCCGGATTTTTCCAGCGGGATGTTTTCCTCGGTGCTGGCCGGCATTGACAATCTGCCGGCCCGGTGCCGGGCGTTTTTCATCCATCCCGTGGACATCCCCCTGGTGCGTCCCCATACGGTCAGACAGCTGACGGCAGCCATGGAAAATGCGTCGACCGCGATCCTATACCCCACCTTCGATGGCCGGCGGGGGCATCCGACCCTGATTCGCACCTGCCTGGCACCGCAGATTCTCAAATGGACCGGCAGTGGCGGCTTGAGAGCCTTTCTGAAACGCCACGACGCCGAAAGCCTTGAACTGCCCGTGGTCGATGAAGCTGTTTTACTGGACCTGGACACCCCGGATGATTACAGCCGCATGCTGGCCCGGCTGATCAACGAGGGGCTGCCCTCAGACAAGGAGTGCCGTGTGTTGATGGACGAAATCCAGGCCTTGCCCCCCTCCATCGCGGCGCACTGCCGGGTTGTGGCGGCAGTCGCCCAACGGCTGGCCACGGCCCTGAACGCGGCCGGCGTCTTCATCAATATCGAATTGGTCCGCACCGCGGCCCTGCTGCACGATATCGCCCGCACCGGCAAAGCGCATGCCCGGGCCGGTGCGCAACTGCTTCAAACCCATGGATTCACCCGCCTGGCCCCCATTGTGGCGGTTCATATGGATCTGGATGTGGATGTGGGGCAGCCCATTGACGAAGCCCAGGTGGTTTATCTGGCGGACAAACTGGTGGCCGGAGATCAGCGCGTGGATCTGGCCCAGCGCTTTGCCCGCAAAATGGAGAAGTACGGCCGGCCCCCCTCCGCCGGGGCGCACATCGCGCGTCGAAGAGAAAATGCCCTTTGCATCCAAACCAAAGTGGAGCGGATCACCGGTCTTGCCATCGATGCCGTCTTAGGGGCTTGCGGGCCGCATGAAGGCGCAAAAAAATGAACATGGACCAACCCGCATCCCCCGTCCGGAAACCGTCCCGCGGCACAATTTATCTTTTGCGCCATGGCGCCGTCCAATCCCCGGGAGACGGCAAACGCTACATCGGTGGACAAGACCTGGCCCTGAGCGAGATCGGCCGGCAACAGGCCCGCGCCTGGGCGCACTATTTTGCCGATACCGCCCTGGAAGAGATCTGGTGCAGTGATTTGATCCGCTGCCTGGAAACAGCCCGGATTATCGGCGCGCGTTGCTTGCTGGCGCCGCGATCGCTGCCGGATCTAAGGGAGGTCTGCCTGGGGTCATGGGAGGGCGAACGCTTTGATACGGTTAAAACCCTTTATCCCCATGCGTTCCAACAACGCGGCGATCAAATTGCAGACCATTGCCCGCCGGGAGGGGAATCCTTTCGCGATCTGCAAAACAGGGCGTGGCCGGTTTTCGAGGCGGCGGCCCGCAGCGTTCAAAACAAAACACTGATCGTAACCCATGCCGGAGTCATCCGTGTGCTTCTCTGCCGCCTGCTG
>JBFFHG010000793.1:0-2776 GCA_041557055.1 Desulfosarcinaceae bacterium | reverse complement strand
TAATTTTTACACCCCCAAAAAGATCAACAGCGAAATATCGGCCCGGTTCGGTAAAAAACGCAGGGAGATGACCATCCAGGAGCTTGAGGCCGTGCTGCGGCACATTAAAAGGGTTTATCCGGTAAACGCCTTTGCGTCCGTCAAAGCGACACCGGCCGGGTGCAGCCCTCCCCGCCCGGTAAAACGGAAATTTTCCACCGCCGCACAACCGTGGCCGGGCAATTAGAAATTTTAGCCATGGTTTGAAAGCCGCCACGGACAAAAGGAGAATTGATGGACGTTATCAAACAGATTCCAATCATTTTTTTATTTCTTACTGCGTGCCAGCCTGCCCAGGCCGGTGAGTGGAATAAAAAAGAGATCGCGGCGCAGGTAACCTGGCAGGTCCTGCACGTGATCGACTGGGGGCAGACCCGCAACATAGCAATGGACGACAGGTACCGCGAATGCGGTCTTGCACAGGTGTTTATCGGAGAGCGCCCCAAGGTCCGGGACGTGGATATGTACATGGGGTTGGCGGCGCTGCTGCATCCGCTGATCACCCACCATCTGCCGCGCAATGCCTCTTTTTTCAAATGGCAATGGAACCCGCGGGCCGTATGGCAGCATGTGACCATCGGCGCCAGCGGTGCGTGTGTCGTGCATAATTTCAGTGTCGGATTGCGGTGTGAGTTTTAAGACCGCTTTGATGAGGATTACCAGCAGCTTTAGGAGAGCATATGCCAGTTTTTGAATTAACTCCAGATCAAGAAGCAAGAATGTTTGCACAATTGGTTGAGGCCGAAAAATTTAAAAATAATGGTGCTGTATTCGGACAGTTGTTCACCAATGATGATGGAAAAATTGTTTGCAGAGCACACCATATTGAACAGGATAAGGCCGTTCGAATCAAAATGATTTTAGGCTCGTAGTTATTGGGATTACCGATGTCAGGATTTACGATCAATACGCCGTTATGCTGGCCGGGCAATTAGAACTATATAGACAGAGGAAAAGAAGAAAGGCAAAAAAGATGAAAAAAACATATTGGCTAAGAGTAGATATTGGCTACGGGAAACGATGGCACCTGGTCCGCGACATGGAACCGCATGAAGGTGATTGTTGCGAAGAATTCGGGCCGATGATTGAGTTTTTGGGCTGTGAATTTTCCGACTATAAAAATAACTACTTAGACTGCCCGCGCCAGGACCTGGCGCTACCTTTCGAACCGCCTAATGGTTGTGACGCCGATACAATGCGCTCAATCGCTATCAATGAGATGTGGGTGGGGTTGGTTGAATGCCGGTCGTGCGGCTATACCTGGGCGTCTGCATCTGCGTGGAACGTGTCAGAGTATGAATGTCCCAAGTGCAAAATAAAAAGTGCAAGCCGCGTTTTATCCAAGGGCGATGAGATTGTTGAGCGGATCGTAACAGCATTGGTGGATGTCGCAGGATTGAAAGCATCCAGTGTGATCCCGTGGTTGGAGTCTGAGTTGAATATGACCCTGGGCGCGGCATTACCCTTGGGCATACGTAATGACGCCCTGCGTGCCCTGCGCGATCTAATGCCGATCTGCGATAAGTGCGGCGGTCGCGGTGGAGATTGCGACGCTGGACCTGACGGTCAAACCGTATCGTGGGTTTGCGATGAGTGCGCAGGCATTGGCCGCAAATACTAAAAAATCAAATTTTACCAAACCGTTAAAAGGATAAAACCAATGATCTGTGAAAAATGCGGACAGGAGACCGACCCCAAAGGCCGCTTTTGCGGCGGCGCTCTTACGGTCCGGCCCCAAAATCCGCTGCCGTCAAGAAAGGTTTTTCACCAGCAAATCAACCACGAGATGGTCAGAATCTGCGAACAAGAAGGCCATGCCCGCTTCCACAAAAGCGTCCACTCAGTGGAGGTCCGGGCCCTGGCAAACGTAGTGTACCGATATCTTAAAAAAAGTAACCATTGAATCAGATTCGCGACGATGATGGATTGATTTCAGATACTGTAGATTAACCAGGCAGCTTCAATGTCTTCCATCTGGTGGGCGGATTTTTAGCTGAGCAATATCCTAATCAATGAGTTGTTCAACGGTGATCCCCATGGCGTCAGCCAATTTTTTCAACGTGCCCGTTCTTGCGTTGCCAGCTTTCTCAATCCTGGCTAACGCGGATTGCTTCATACCGGCTTTCTCGGCCAGATCGTTTTGGGTGAGTCCGAAATGTTCACGCCAAGCTTTTATCAGGCAATCGCCTCTGACATTGGCCTTCACAACGTCATTGGGAAACCATACATCAGAATCGTCTTTGCTCTCCGATCGGTTGAAAACAAGTTCCTGGTATTGCTCCCATGGAATTACGGCAAAAACCGGCTTGCCGTTCTTTGTGATGATTTGCGGATTAATATGTGCGGTCATCTCTTTTTTTCACCTCCTGTATGGCAATGATTTTAATTATTTCGTCATGGTCAAACAGTACTCTGTAGCGTCCGACCCGCATTCGATAGCCGTAATCATGGTTGCTCAATTTTGTTATATCCAAGGCAGCGGTACCTTCTGGAAAATCCGCCAGTCCATCAATCTTTTCGTGAATAGCAATCTGATAACCTCTTGGAATTTTTTTCATTTGTTTGCGTGCCCGGTTATGCCATTGGATTTCGTTCATGATCGAACCATAACATATTATAACACTTTGTCAAACACGATTTATAACAAATTATAAACCATCAGCACTGTTAAAAGGATAAAACCAATGATCTGTGAAAAATGCGGACAGGAGACCGACCCCAAAGGCCGCTTTTGCGG
>JBFFHG010000792.1:0-2781 GCA_041557055.1 Desulfosarcinaceae bacterium | reverse complement strand
GTTCAAAACCTATGCAAAATGGGGCGGCTTTATTCAGGATGTTGATAAATTCGACGCTGAATTTTTTAACATATCCCCGCGTGAAGCCGAACTGATGGATCCTCAGCAAAGAATTTTCATGGAGACAGTATGGAAAACAATTGAAGATGCCGGATACAATCCCAAAAGTCTGTCAGGTAGAAATATCGGGGTGTTTGTGGGCGTGGCCACAGCCGATTACTATGAAATCATTAAAGAACATCAAAAAAAATTGGATGTTTATGAAACAACGGGCATGGCCCACTCGATTCTGGCAAATAGAATCTCTTTTATGTTGAACCTGCACGGCCCAAGCGAACCTATCAATACGGCATGTTCCAGTTCATTGCTGGCGATTCAGCGGGGAATCGATGCAATTCGGACGCAAAATTGTGAAATGGCCATTGCAGGGGGGGTGAATGTTATCCTCAGTCCCCTGCTCCAGATTTCTTTCAGCAAAGCAGGGATGCTGAGTAAAAAGGGCAGGTGTTTTGCATTTGACGAACAGGCGGACGGTTACGTCAGGGGCGAGGGCGCCGGCGCAGTGCTGTTAAAACCCCTGGCCCAGGCCCAAAAAGATGGGGACCATATTGATGCGGTCATATTGGGATCTGCAACAAATCACGGCGGACATGCCACGTCATTAACGGCGCCAAATGCAAAAGCCCAGGCCAGGCTTCTGATCGATGCCTATGAAAACGCAGATATTGATCCAAGAACCATAACTTATATAGAAACCCATGGAACCGGAACAAAAATTGGTGATCCGGTTGAAATAAAAGGTCTGAAATCGGCTTTTAAAGAATTATCAAGGCACGGATCTGATTCCATGACATTCCAATGCGGACTGGGATCGGTAAAAACAAATATTGGACACCTGGAAACAGCCGCCGGCATTGCCGGAGTCATCAAAGTGCTGCTGGCGATGAAACATAAAACAATTCCGGGAAATCTCCACTTCAACACCCTGAATTCGTACATCAAGCTTGATCAGTCCCCCTTTTATATCGTTGATAAAACAAGGCCCTGGAACAATCTATGGGACAATGAAAACCAGCGCATCCCCAGAAGAGCCGGTATCAGTTCTTTTGGATTTGGAGGAAGCAATGTTCATTTGATTTTAGAGGAATATCTTCGGGAAAAAGATTCCGGAACAAAGCTTACAGTCTCAGCACCTCAACTTGTTGTTCTTTCTGCCAATGGTCCGGAAACTTTAAAAAATTATGCAGCGAAAGTAAAAACATATCTGGAGACGCAGAACAAAATCCCGTTGGCCGACACTGCGTATACATTGCAAATCGGACGAGAGGCATTACATGATCGGCTGGCAATTATTGCAACAGATACAGCGGATTTGACGGAGCGTCTGAATCAATTTTTAAACGGCATCTTCCGGGAAAATAAAATCTTCATCGGACAGGGTAAAAACAATACATTTGCCCATGATGTTTTTAATACCATTGATAAAAGCAAGGCGTTTATCGATTTAAAAAAACTGGCCCAGCAGTGGGTCTCAGGGGCTGATATCGACTGGTCGTTATTGCATACCCCGGGGTTGAAGCGTATCTCTCTGCCGACTTATCCTTTTGCCAAAAAACGCTTTTGGATAGCACCGCAAAACAATTCTCCCGCATATCCGGGAAAGGTTCAAAATGATTCCTCAGAAGTTTTATATTACCATCCCCAATGGGAAAAGATTGTTTTCAAAAACGATGTGACAAAAAGAGAGACTGCCGGACCATTATTGGTTTTCGACTATGGCAATGAGAGTGAGGATACCATTCGTAAAAAAATCCTGTGCTCAAAATTTTCTGAAAAGACGGATGATACTATAGTGGTTCTGGTTAGGCCCGGTACGGCATATCGGCACGTTGAAGATATGCTTTTTACAATCAATCCTTGTTCGCCAAAAGATTATGTCCAATTATTGAGCAGCCTTAAGCGAAACAGTATATTCCCACGCTCTATTATCTATCTGGATATTGAGAAGGATGCTTATGATGATGGCTGCAGGGTAAGCCTTTCCAATAATATTGCGGAGAGTACGGATAGGGGAATTTATTCGGTCTTTAACCTTATCCGAGCTTGTGCGGATCTTCATTTGATGACCGAACTTCACCGGATTTATTATGTTTACTTGGAAAACAGCGGCGAACCCCGGATTTTTATGGAGGCGATGGCAGGATATATTCATTCACTGCCCTTGGCTTTTCCTGATCTGTCGTTCTCAATAATTAAAATGGTTGACTTGACTCCGGAAAATAAACCAGATGCGGCTCCTCATATTTCCAACCGGGAATGGAAACTGATTCGGCAACTGGTAAATAACACCTCAAAAAACGGCATTGGAGAAGTCTGCTGTCAAGAGGGGAATGTATATAAAAAAACGGTGAAAAAGGCATTGGGCCAATCCTTTGAAAAATCAAGACTGAAAAAACAGGGGGTATATCTTATTACAGGCGGTCTGGGTGCTTTGGGTTTTATGTTTGCCAGACACCTGGCCGGAGTATACCAGGCAAACCTTATATTAACGGGGCGGTCGCCAAAGTCGCGGGAGGTATCTCAAAAGTTAGACCGGCTAAGGGAGTTTGGTGGGAAAGTTTTGTACTTTCAGGCGGATGTGACCGATTTTGACTCCATGAAAAATGCCATCCATAGGATAAAGAAAGAATTTGGTGAATTAAATGGTATCATTCACGGGGCTGGCGTTTCAAATTCCCAGGTGATTAATCAGAAAAGCCTGACAGCTTTTAACGATACGAT
>JBFFHG010000791.1:0-2786 GCA_041557055.1 Desulfosarcinaceae bacterium | reverse complement strand
CTGAAATACCAGCCCGCCCACGATCAAATAGTCCGGCGCCCGGTCGATGATATAGGGGGGCACCAGATACTGGTCCGGCCGGCGGTGATCAAGGGTGACGCTCAGGTCTATGGTCCGGCCGTTACGGTACACTTGCAAAGGCACGGCGTCACCAACGTGATAGCCGGTGCGGATGAGATGGACCATTGAGGTTTTGCCGTACAGCGGGTGTTCGAACTGGCCGGTATTGGATATGTCATGCTCGCCCATGCGGGTGATGATATCGCCGGCATGCAGGCCGGCCACATCGGCCGGTCCGCCCTTGATGATTTTTTGAATATAGATGCCGGCCCGGTTCTCTCCCAGATTGATGTAGCGCCGCAATTGAGGGTCCATGGTGGGGCCGAAGTGTAATCCGGCTCTGGGAAAACCCTGATAGGGCGCATTGCTGGCGTCCTGGAGGAAATGCTGAATCACCGGGGTGGAGATCACGTCAACGGTCTGGCCGCCGGCATTGTAGCGCAGGACCAAACCGGCCAGCCGCCCGCCGCTGACCACCGGCAGGGTGAGGTTGTTGAATCCGTACTGCAGGGAACCGTTGAGACGGTAGGTCAGAAAAAAGTTGTTCTGGGAATAGGCGCTCAACTCGATGGAGGTGACCCGTGCGGTGCTGGGCACCACATCACCGTCGGGTTTCACCTGCCAAATGTTCAAGCGTTCACCGGATGTTATGGGGTTGCACAATTGCAGCGGCCGCCGTCCCTCCAGAAAGGTTTCGTCTACCGGCTTGAGTAGCGCCAGGTTGGCCTCATAGTCGACAACCGCCACTTCGGCGCGTACTTTTTTCCGGGAGTTGATGGCTTCAAGCTCGATATAGCGATGGTTGGCCACCAGCATGGCGGTCACCAGCACCCGCCCATCCGGAACTATCACCCCGATGGCGGTCTGGGTCGTGGGTCGGCGCTGTTGCCAGGGCCGGTGGAAGGTGTACCCCTGGCTTGTGACGGTCACCCGCAAAATGGCGTCCGATGCCGTCGCTGCGGATTCCCACACCTCGGGTTTCATGAACCGGGCGCCGCAGGCGGTGATCAGAGCAATGAATATGACCATAAAGAATATTTTCAGACTGTGTTTCATGGCGTCTCTTTCATTTAAATTCACTCATGTTCTCCGGCAAAAGGATCTGAACGATTCTTTACGATTCCGGCAACGACCAGTCCGGCGGAACGATGCCGTCTTCCAGATAGCGCTCCCGGGTGATGTTGTACCGGTCCAGAATACGCTGCCGGGCGGCGGCCACGGCTTTGGCTTCCAGAACAAGGGGCTGGGGATCTCCCACAACGCGAATCACGTAAAAATCATGGGGTTTGTCAAACGCCGCGACCACATCTTCCAGGGTACGGACTTTGGTGCCGTTGATGGTGTCGATGATGGTATTGATGAAACGATCCTGATAGGCGTTGATCGGATCGGGCAGAACTTTGCTGATTACCACGACTTCGGGGTGTTGCAAGTATAGCTCGGCGCCCAGGAACTGGGTGAAATAATAACGCAGGGTCACCGGCCTGTCGGTCAGGGCGGCATAAAAGGAGCTGGAGAGGGGTTGGAACACCAGGCCGCCGAAGATCACAAAACGCGGCCGCTCATCGTATTGCCGGGCTTGGGTCAGATAGGGCCAGGGCATTTTCAAAGGGAAGGACACACTGATTTGCCGGGATTGGCGCAGCAATTTCAACGCCACCGTGTCGCCTTTGAACTTGCGCTCCACCACTTCGTTGAGCATCAGGCGGTCATTATCCATGGCCACCCGGCCGTTGCTGAAGATGGGGCGACCATCGATGGATAGCAGGACATCGCCTGTCCGAAGATGGCCGTAAGCCGCGCCGGCCTGCATGACTTCGCTGACCATGACCCCGAAATCTCCGGGGTCCAATCCAAGGGCACGCCGGTGGGTGGCGTTGATCAGCGGGAAGAATTGAATCCCCAGATCCACATAACGGTCATAATGGTTGTCCGACACATCCTCCAGAAATCGTTTGAGCACCGGAATGGGAATCATGTAGCCGACATTTTGGGCGACCATGCCGCTGAATCCCTGAAAGGCCACGCCCACCACGGTGCTGTCCTGAATCACGGGACCGCCGCTGTTGCCCGGGTTGATGGCCGCATCGATCTGGATGGCCAGGTGGCTGTCCACTCCGGAGTGGGAATAGACCTGGTAATCGATGCGCGATACAACGCCCCGCGTCACGGACAGGCGGTCGCCGCCGATGGGATAGCCCAGCACGGTGACCACTGAATCCAGATTGGGAACGCCGCCCAAGGGCAAATCCGATGTTCCTTTGAAAAAGTTTGGGTCCAGAACTTCCAGCATGGCCAGGTCACAGTCATGGGCAATGAATTTCACCCGGCCCTCATAGCGGCGGGCGTCGTCCTCTTTTTCAACGGCGATGAAGCGGGCGTTGCTGACCACGTGGGCATTGGTCAGAATTCGCCGGCCTGAGATGATAAAGCCGGTGCCCATACCGGATTCGGATTTTCCCGGGGCCCAGGGGGTCGCGTAATCGGGCGTTTGGGACGCTGTGAAAACGCGCACAACGCTGCGCCGGACAGCCTCGATGTTTTCACCGGCGCCGGCGCTCATTGGCAGGATGAGTCCTGCCAATAGCAGGAGCATCGACCAGCAGGCGATGTGTCGTTTTGTACTTGATTTATTCATAGCCCCTGTTCCTTTCGGGGGATGGCGTCATTTGGATAGCCGTCTGGCCGTGTTCGAATTGCGATAATATTAAGGCAGTTCAGGGTGG
>JBFFHG010000790.1:0-2789 GCA_041557055.1 Desulfosarcinaceae bacterium | reverse complement strand
GCACAGAATAGCCGCGAACACGATGGATTTTAAATAGCTAGACATTGGGAATCCTTTTTTTGACCATAACGCGCACCACCATGTGATCAATCAAAGGCGCAAAAACATTCATGAGCAAAATGGCCAGCATAATGCCCTCGGCATAGGCCGGGTTGAAGACCCGGATCAAAACGGTGAGGGCGCCGATGCAAAAGCCGTAGATCCAGCGGCCGGTATGGGTGTGGGGTGCGGAGACGGGATCGGTGCTCATGAATGCAATACCAAAGGCCGTTCCTCCCATAACCAGGTGGTGCCACGGGTTCAGGGTCAGGTAGGGCATGGACGTTGGCGCAGCCATCAGGTTGAGGCCGTATCCCATGACCACCACCCCCAGGATACCGCCCAGAATGATCCGATAGCTGGCCACCCCCAAGACCATCAGGGCAACGGCGCCGATGAGGCACAGCAATGTCGAGGATGCCCCGATGCTGTCCGGGTAAAAGCCCAAAAAAAGCGTTGAAAAATCATAGCCGGCCTGAGTGAGCGTATGGGCTGAACCGCTTCCGGCGGGTGCGCCGCCGGCGACCACCAGGGGCGTGGCGGCTGTCATGGCGTCCACTGTTGCGCCGCCTTTTGAAAGCAGGGCGGTCCAGACGGCATCGCCCGACATTTGAACCGGATAGGCAAAATAGAGAAATGCCCGCCCGGTCAGGGCCGGGTTGAGAAAATTTCGTCCGGTGCCGCCGAACACCTCCTTGCCGATGACCACCCCGAAGGATATGCCCATGGCCGCCTGCCACCAGGGGGTGGTGGGCGGCAAGGTCAATGGAAAGAGAATGGCGGTGACAAACACACCTTCGCTGATGGGGTGTTTGCGGATGGCTGCAAAAACGATTTCCCAACCAAAGCCGAACAGGTAGGAGATCAATACCAGGGGCATCACCGTGCGCACGCCGAACCAGAACATGGGCCACAGAGCCAATGGCTGTCCCGCTGCCTGGAAGGCCTGCAATCCCACATTGTACATGCCGAAGAAGAGACACGGCAGAACCGACAGAATCACCAGCATCATATAGCGCTGGACACTCAAGCTGTCTCTTGGATGGGGCGCCTGGGCGCTGACTTCGGTTGTGCCCAAAAAGACCCTTTCCATGGCTTCGAAAAAGGGCTCCCAGCGCGCCAGCGGACCTTGCGGCGCGAAACGCTTGCGTTGGGTGTCGAAAAATTTGCGAATCAGATTCATGTCGGTCTATTGGCCTTGATTAGCCCCTATCGCCGGGCAGCGTCTTCTATCGTCCCAAATATCCGTTACTGCGGCGTGTCCTTGTATGTCTCCAGGGCATACGCAGCCTTTGCCGCTTTAAAGATTTGGCTGAGTTCAATTTTGGAAGGACATACATAGGCACACAATCCGCACTCCACGCAATCGAGCAAGCCGTGTTCCAGGTACTCTTCAACCTCTTCGGCCAGAATGGCCTTGTATGTCATGTGCGGTAAAATATCGACCGGGCAAATATCGGCGCAATGCATACAGGCAATGCAGGCCCGCCGGCTGCCGTGCAGGTTGCAGTCGTACTCATGTTGCCGCGGGTTCAGGCGTGACAGGAACGTTCGGGAATACGTCGGTTTGGTGAAGCCCGGATTGAAAAGCTCCAGAAATTCGGCTTGAGCGCCTGCCGGGACCAGGTTCAGAGCGCTCTCATAAAGTCCCATAAAACCATCCATTCGGCCGGTATAGCCGGTAAACAGACCTCCCACCACCGGTCGGACATCGCCGCCAAAGGTTTCAGGGGCCGCCAAATGGGCCAGCGGCGCTCCCAAACGGGTGACATAGTGGCGGCGTATGGGCGCCGGGGCGCTGCTTCCGGCCACCGAGAAAGTGCGCTCCACCGGGTACCGGCCCTGGGTCAGCAACTGGGCCAGCAGCAGCAGATCCTGACCGGAGATATACCAGGCCCGGTTCTGGTCGATGGCGGTTTTGGTATGATAAAGAACGGTACCCGGGTCGTCGGCCGGATAGTCGCCTTTGAGGCCATGGGTGATCCGGTCGCCGCACATGTCCAATAAATGCTTTTCGCCGGCATCGGCCAGCACCATGACGCGTCCCTCCGCCAGAATGTGTAGAACCTCCAGTCCATAGGCCAGCAAATCCATACGGTCTTTAAGGTAGGCGGCCGGTTGGGGCTGGAAGGGCTCCTTGGCTGATAAGCTTATTATAATCAGGGGCGGAACCGTTTCAGGGTTTGGAAGGTTGCGAAACGGCAATTGCCGAAAAATCCACCAAAGACCGCCCTGAAGGATGTGCTCCACAATTTGATCACGGCCCATCTTTTTCAAGGCATCGACACTGACGGCCGGAAATTGAACAAAGGGTTCATTGGCCTGATCGCGCTCAATGACAATGGCTTCGAGTTTTCTTCGCGGTCCATACAGGATGCTTTGGATGGTGCCGCCGCCCGGGGACAGAAATTGAAGGCGGGGGTTGTGTTTATCCGAAAAAAGGATGGCGCCGGTCTTTACATGTTCGCCCCGGGCCACTTTGAGTTTCGGTTTGATATTGGGAATTTTATCCGGAACAACGGCCACCTGTCCGGGGTCGGCCAAGTGTATCCGTTCGCTGGAGGGTCCACCGGCCATGGAGAACCGATACCCCTTTGTAATTTTAAGTTTCCGCATTCACTGCACACTTTTTTTAACGGGTTGCCAAGCCAGAAATAATCAGTTTCGCTGGTGTGTTATTTTCCGGCATTACCATTTTTTGGTTCCATTTACAATCTTTACATGATAACAATTCCTATTAATTTGACCCT
>JBFFHG010000789.1:0-2789 GCA_041557055.1 Desulfosarcinaceae bacterium | reverse complement strand
CAGCAAGCTGACTTTTATGCTGGCTTTTCTTTTGCGTTGGTCATAATAAAGAATACTACCTGCCAGATATTTTAGCGGACCGTTTATGATGGCCAGGGTTCGGTCGCTGTTCAATATGGCCTGAGAGGTTTTCACCAGTCCCGTGGACCCGGTCATTTCCATGAGAAGCGCCATCTCCCGTTCACATACCATTGCAAACCTGTGGTCAAACAGAACGGGGTGCAGACTGCCCGCCAGGTGAGAATTGCGAATCCCGATCAGAAGCGCTTCAATTTCCTTGTAGACAAAGATATATCCGGGAAACAAGGGCTTGACGACCTTGCGGTACTGGCCTTGAAACTTGTGGAACATTTCTCTGCGGGGAATATAAAGATCGTACCGATGTTTGAGCAGTTTCCCTATCTCGTTTTTGATTTTGATTTCACTACCGGGCAGGGTCGAAAGAACATACCAGTTTTCACAGTCCACATTGATTTTGTTGCCGTAAACGATATCATCATACAATAAATCATGACCCTGGGTTTTCATGAGATCTCCCCTGAAAGATATGGAAAAATGAAACGGGACCCGCTCCGGTTGCGAGATCGCCAACTGCTCAATGAAGGCCGGCGTTTGGCGCAAAGGATACGCGCGCAGCCAGCCCCTCAACGGCGCCCGGTAATAAAAAACAAAGGGTGGGATCAACTTTGCCTCGCGGTTTACCCCAATGCTGCAAAAACCCGGGAGGATTCAGCGGTCGAGGGTGAAGCCGTCGCCGACTGCGAGCCCTTAGGGTATATTTTGGGCGCATACCCGCGAAGCGTTGTTTCAGCGCAGGGCAAAATGGGCGCTCCCGCTGCACTGCTGGCAGAACGGGCACGCATATGTCAGATATATTGGTATCCGGAAAATCAAGCCAGAGACAATGTCCGCAGTAAAACCGCTCCCCATTGCAGATACCCGAATCGTCGCGATCGGCGACAAATTACTTCAATTTTTACTTGGCTTAAACCTTATTACATCAAAAAGGCGCAAGCGGTTCAATCCCGGCAGGACTCCCCCCCTTGCGCCTTCACTTCCTTACGCACCGCCAATCGGACGGTCGAAAGTCGTAAGGTCACTCAAATCAAATTAGCAGTTTCTATCTTTTGACTTCTTCTATCCCATGACCAATTTGGTTGTCAACTACTTTTTTAAAAAAAGATCGATTCAGGGATAAATTTGCGCAGGAAGCCTGAAACCAATTTAAAAAGCGCTACGGCGTTGATTACATCAATATTCAGTCTACAAGCCATCCCAAAAAACGGATTTTGGTTCAAGATCGGGGCGGCATACAGGCGTAGCCGAGGGCTCGGGCAACATCTTTGGGCTATGTTTCCAAGCCGAATTTTCTTCTTCCTTCCGTGGGTGTTTCTTTTTTCCTGCAAATGATCACCCGGCTACCGTCGGGGGCAATTTTAAATCCTTTGTCTCCCTTGAAATAAAGCCAGTCCTGCGGAATGCTTTTCCGGTTCACGTGAGATTTAAAAAGAGTCGCCCCGCCCGGCACGACCCTGTGAATTCCGGCTGTGTTGACAAATATCCGCCCCGAACCTGCATCTTGCCGTTTGATGGTCTTGATCAGCTCCCATGCGCACATTGCGTTGAATTCACCCATAATATCAATGTGAAGATTACCGACGCTACGGCGGAAACTGATACGAAATCCCCGAGTCAACTTTCGACCTCCTCGTTTGATTGCCAATAAGGTTTTTGACTATGATGATTGCGGTTGCTTCTTTTCCGAGCAGGGGCAGTTCGTACAATTTCCATTGCAGCGGCACAGGTGGTTTGTGGGCGTCCCCCCAATGACCTTGCTTCCTTTAGGTGCAAGCTCATATCCCTTTTTGCCCTTGAAAAAAAGCTGTGTTGCCGGTACCCGGCAAAAATGGAACCGGCACTGAAATGTGCTGCAGCCAAAAGAGTGTACTTTACGCAAATTCCGGGTATCGATGAAGACCCTTCCCTTGCCGTCGTATTTTTCATCCAGCAGATTGATTAGCTGCCAGGCCGAACTGCCGTCAAAATCGCCGACGGGTTTTATATGCAGGTTGCCGTTGCTTTTTTTAAAAGTGACTTGAAAATTGGTGCTCATGGTTTTTCCCTCCGGAAGTTATGGCGGTGTTTAATTGATGGTGCCTTTGACGCCCCCCCCCCAAATCACCTGGGAAACAGCGCTCAGACTGGAATTCGTCAACATGTGAACTTTTTTGTTATGCTTTTTGGCCAGATTCTTGACGATTGAACAGGCCGCGTGACTGATACAACTGACCGGGCAGACCACAACATCGGCCCGCCTGAGACGGGATTCCAGTCTTTTAACGCCGTTTTTCATGTAACCGTCATGATACTCAAAGATACCGCCGCCGCTTTCAATCATCTCCCGATAAAGCGATTCCATTCGGGTGATACCTCCGACGATTAAAATTCGTTTTTTGCACAGATCAAACACCGGGCAAGTAATGTCACAACGATTCAGGGCAACCAACCCTTTGATTATTTCCTGGGTTTCCTTACGCAATCGCATATTGGATTCCCGCTGCTGCGATAGTTCCGACGAAAGCCGCATGCCCTGTGTTTGAAACGAATCCATCTGACGCTGCTTTTCCTTTAAATTTCCAAACAGCACGGCGATCTTCTCTTTCAGAATTCGATTCTCCTGCTCGAGACCGGCAACGCCGCTGCACCTGTAAATATCGGCAAACGCCTCTTCCAATCTGTTTTTTTCTCTTTCCAGGGCCGTGATCTTTCCCTTCAGATCCCCCTGTTTT
>JBFFHG010000788.1:0-2789 GCA_041557055.1 Desulfosarcinaceae bacterium | reverse complement strand
GGCTCAAGGTTTGATAGCAGGTATTGAAGACCATCCGGTTTTAGGCCGGGGTTCAGCGGTGCTGCTACTGCACCGATTTTTAAAGTTGCATAATAGGCCGCAATATAGTCGATGCTGTTTTCAAGAAGCAGGGCGATACGATCGCCCTTTTTAATGCCGTTCGCTTGCATGCGATTTGCAAGATTGTTGGTCAGGTTGTTCAGCTCGTTGTAAGTGATCCGCTGGTCGTCGTGAATGACGGCGACTTTATCAGGGTGGCGCTCGGCTGAATTTTTTATAAAATTGTGAATTAGCATGGAAACGTGAATGTTGGGGTTATTTGATGTGCCACTGTGAAATCTTACTGGAACTGCATATTTTTTACTTCATGCATATCGCCAACCCAGGCGCCTTGACGGGTTCCGGGCATAAATTTATTCAAAGCGGGGCGACGGTTCACGCCCTCACACTTGGCCGGCCCATACCGAAATATGCGAAACCTTGAGTGACCAGGAGAGATGATGAGTAGAGGTTTCGGCCGTCGAATATGATGGGAGCTTTGAGCATTTTCCTGATTTTTTTGAAATCAGGATTTCTGAATTGATTCCAATCAGTGACGACAGCCAGCGCATCCGCCTGATCCAGTACCTGGTATTGATCATCCGAAATCTTAGCCAAATTGTTGCCATTCAATGCGTTTCGTGCGTTTTGACCGGCTTCGGGGTCGAAGGCCTTGACATTCATGCCGGATTCAGTGAGCTTTTTGATAATTTCCAATGCGGCGGAATCGCGAATGTCGTCGGTATTGGCTTTAAAGGCCAAACCCCATACAGCGAGGGTTTTACCTTCAACACCGCCTTGTTCACTGAAATAGTCTTGAATTTTTTCCACAAGCACAAGTTTTTGACGATTGTTCACGTTGTCCACTGCGCTGATAAGTTCTGGGAAATATCCGTTTTCACGGGCGGTTTGGATAAGGGCCTTGACATCTTTTGGGAAACATGAACCACCATATCCGACACCTGGATAGATAAAGCTATACCCTATCCTGCGGTCGGACCCAATCCCGATGCGAACATCTTTGACATCCGCCCCAACCCGTTCACAGATATTGGCGACTTCATTCATAAAGGAAATTTTGGTCGCCAGCATGCAGTTGGCGGCGTATTTGGTCATTTCGGCCGATCGGATGCTCATAACGATCATCTTATCGCGACTGCGGGCAAAAGGCGCGTAAAGGGTTTCAAGAAGTTTGGCTGTACGAACGTCGTCGGTTCCCACAATGACTCGATCGGGCTTCATGAAATCGTTGACCGCATCGCCCTCTTTTAAGAATTCCGGGTTCGAGACCACGTCGAATTGAAGATCGATATCTCGACATTTCAACTCTTCCTTGATGATCTCTCTTACCATATCGGCTGTTCCCACAGGGACGGTTGATTTGTTGATGATAATCTTATAATCTTCAATGGTTTTTCCAACCTCATGGGCGACTTGCTGAACATAGGAGAGATCACAAGAGCCGTCTGCCTGGGGTGGGGTCCCCACGCAGTTGAACACAAAGAGCGCTTCCGAGAGCCCCTCCGCTAAATTTGTATTGAATTTCAAGCGGCCTTCATCATGGTTGCGCTTGACCAGGGGTTCAAGTCCCGGTTCATAAATGTGAATTTTGCCGTCATTGAGCGAATCAACGATATTTGGGTTTTTGTCGATGCAGGTTACATTGTTGCCCATTTCTGCCAAACAAGCAGCGGCAACCAAACCTACATATCCGGTTCCGATAATACATACATCCATTGAGGCTATTCCTATCCTTTTTCTGTCTCTCGCAGTATGCGCGGAGGCTTTGAGTAAAATTAATTCAGGCGATATGGGGTTGAAGGGACTATTCTTATGGTTAGCAGGACTCTGTTTTCTGTATATTCATCGGTCTCGATGTCTGAACTCACATCCGAAAAGTCATAGCCGAGCCCGACGGCCATCCATTGAAGTGCTTGCCAATTTAATTCCAAACCTGTTGAAGTTGTTTTTTCCACCCTATTGGGGGTTTCATTGGGGTATTCATCGTAACGATAGCTGCCATAAACCGAACCTGTAAGTCTCGCGGTAAAATTGTAGCCGGTCTCTATTCGTCCCTGGTAGTAGATGTTCAAGCCGTTATCTTCAGTCCCATCATCATCAATGATGTACCCGCTGCCGCCGGAGATGCCGAGATATCCAGTCCGATAACGCCACCTTTTAGATATATCCGAAGTGATGTTGAAACCATCATCGTCATCAGAGTTTTCAAAATCCTGGACATAGAAACCAGCACCTACTTCAATCCGGGCATCCTCTTCAAAATCATATCGGATACCGATTGACGGCTCGTAAATTTTGTAGTCCTCATCAGTATCCCGGTCATAATCCAAAATTGTATGGCGGTAATTCACAAATCCGGAGAGGGCTCTGTCAAAACGGTAACGCAATCGAATATTGCCGTCGTATTCGTCACGATCATTTTGCTCTTTATAGTCGGCTTTCGCGTATGAGCTATCCATCTCAATTTCCCATCTTTGGGAAAAAGCATAGTTCAGTCCTATTGAGGGCGTTACAATATCATTGTCATAAACAGGGCTGCCGGCAATCGTGTCAACATCCCGCAAGATGCTGTATTCGTAGGCAGCATATACTCGATCATTGGCGCCGAATTGATGTGTAAGACGGGCTTCGGCAACATTGGTATAGTATTCATTGCGGCCCCGTCGATTTCTGTCTGCTTCGATGACCGGGCCCTGTGGTTGACCATCTGTTTCAATGGTTGAACTTTC
>JBFFHG010000787.1:0-2790 GCA_041557055.1 Desulfosarcinaceae bacterium | reverse complement strand
TGCCCCGGGAACAAGCGCGCCGGGGGCCATACAAATCCCAAATACAGCAATACATTTGTGTTTGAAAATGATTTCGCCGCTCTTTTATCTGAAGCGCCCAGGGGAGAATACCGCAACGGAGATCTTTTACAGGCGGTTTCGGAAAGAGGGATTTGCAAAGTCATCTGTTTTTCTCCCCGCCACGACCTGACGCTGGCGCTTATGGAAGTAAAACAGATCGAGGGCGTCATCGAAACCTGGCAACAGGAGTACAGCGAACTGGGGAAACTGGATTTTATCAATCACGTTCAGATATTTGAGAACCGGGGGGCTGTCATGGGCTGCTCCAACCCCCACCCCCACGGACAGATATGGGCGGAAGAGATAATACCTGATATTCCAGCCCGGGAGCAGGCAAAACAAAAGGCCTATCTCAAAGACAAAGGGCGCTGCCTGCTCTGTGATTATGTCCACAATGAGATCGCAGCGCAGGAACGGATCATTTTTCAGAATGACAGTTTTGCCGCCCTGGTTCCCTTTTGGGCTGTCTGGCCATATGAAGCCATGATTCTGCCCCGCGCCCACCTCAAATCCATTGACCGGATGGATCAGGCCCAGGTGCGGGATCTGGCAGATGCTCTCAAACGTATGGGAACGCGGTATGACAACCTGTTTCAAACCAGCTTTCCCTATTCCATGGGTATCCATCAGGCCCCCACCGACGGAGATGACCATGGCGAATGGCATTTTCACATCCACTATTATCCGCCGCTGCTGCGCAGTGCCGCGGTAAAGAAATTTATGGTCGGTTATGAGATGATGGGGATGCCCCAGAGAGATATTACGGCAGAAGCAAGCGCGGCGAGCCTGAGGGCTTGTCCGGAAATCCATTACACCATCGCCCTGGAAGAAAATGCGTGAAGAAACAGCAAATCGAAGAATATATCATCGCAGGAAAGCTGAATCCGTTATTTGGCGAACTCTACGGCGGGGATTGCGGCCGGGATCAGCAGCATCGATGGCTGAACCTGATCAGGAGACACGCGTCATTGTTCGGTGACGGGGATATACGGCTTTTCAGCACGCCCGGCAGGACGGAGTTGGGCGGCAACCATACCGATCATAATCACGGACGGGTTCTATCCGCATCTGTCAATCTGGATACAATAGCCGCGGTATCCCTCACCGGAGACACCGAGGTTGTCATTGATTCCGAAGGATACCCGCTTGTTGCGGTGGACACAGCCGATCTGGCCGCAAACGCTTCCGAGGAAGGATCGACAGATGCCCTGGTCAGGGGCATTGCGGCGGGGTTTCAACAAAAAGGATACCAGACCGGCGGATTCAGAGCCAATACAACCAGTGGTGTTTTAAAGGGGGCCGGGTTGAGTTCTTCCGCGGCTCTGGAAGTTTTGGTCGGCACCATATTCAATGCTCTTTTCAACGCAAACCGGGTGACAACCACGGAAATCGCCCGGATCGGCCAATATGCGGAAAATACCTATTTTGGAAAACCCTGCGGACTGATGGATCAGGTCGCTTGCGCCAATGGCGGCATTGTCGCAATAGACTTCAAGGATCCCTCCCATCCGGAGATAACGCCTGTTGTTTACAACTTTCAGAGAGCGGGATATACCCTGATGGTTGTGAACACCGGAGGAAATCATGCGGATTTGACACCGGAATATGCCGCCATTCCCGATGAAATGCGGTCGGTGGCCGCCTGCCTGGGCAAAGAGACCTGCCGAGAGATCAGTGAAGCCTCTTTGATCAGCCGCCTGAAAGAGATAAGATCCCAAACCGGCGACAGAGCTCTCTTAAGGGCGCTTCATTTTCTTGATGACAATGCCAGAGTAAAAAATCAGGTGCAGGCTCTGAAAGACAATGATATGGCAACATTTCTGCACCAGGTCAACAGCTCGGGCCAATCTTCTTTCTGCCGCCTTCAGAATGTGTATGCCGCAAAGGAACCCCGGGAGCAGGGGATCGGCCTGGCACTGGCATTAACACAAGGGTTTCTGCATGGCCGAGGCGCCTGCCGGGTCCATGGCGGCGGTTTTGCCGGAACGATCCAGGTTTATATACCCAACAGCCGGGTTGATGATTATACCCATTTCATGAATGGAATTTTTGGTGATGGCGCGGTGACCCCTCTGCGGATCCGGCCCCTTCCATCCATGATGATATTGGAATAGCAAATATCATCATGGATTCATTGCGTTTAGCATCTCTAAAAATTCGGCGAAAAATGCATCATCTCTAATATCGGTGACAATTGTCAAATAGTCGGGCGCTATTTTGTTGGGGAAAATTTCCGATTGCGTGACTGTCCCGGCGTTAGCGCCACAAGCCCCGTAATCAAAATTTCGCTGGAAAGCCTCTAAATTCTCTCCGGTATAATGAACCAGCTTGACTGCGTCACGCAGAAATTTCGTTTTGGCCCAGAGGATATAGTATTGCCAGAATGTGGGGCTGTCATCCAACTGATCATCCGTAAAAAGATAGAGGGCGGTATAGAATTCTTTACTTGCTTTCTTTTCCAGGTTTTTGACACTAAAACTCCTGCATCCGGGCACTTTGAATCTTGGAACATCATCATTCCGAAATAATTTGCTTTTCATAAAACTCAATAAAAAAAAGCGATTCCTGCCCCTGGAAAATTGTATGGTCCTGCCGCCAAATATTGTTTGGTAGGCCCATCCCCGGGGCAGGGCCAATTTAACCCCATGAAAATCGATGATCTCCGCCCCTTTTTGAACATGGGCGCCGGATAGTTTTTGGGGATCGGCTCTATACCCGTATTCAACATAG
>JBFFHG010000786.1:0-2792 GCA_041557055.1 Desulfosarcinaceae bacterium | reverse complement strand
GTGGCGTCCAATCAGACTGCGGCGGCCGTGGTGGGGATTCAGATCGGCCGGATCAAGGCGGCCAGTTTTGCCCTGGCCGGTGGTCTGGGGGGACTGGCCGGCGTGCTGGTGACCCCCATCACAACCCTTAGTTATGACGTGGGCGTGATGCTAGGGCTCAAAGGGTTCGCCGCCGCCATTCTGGGCGGGTTCGGATCATTCCCGGGCGCCGTCGTCGGCGGGCTTGTCCTGGGCCTTCTGGAGTCCCTTTGCGCGGGCTATTTGAGCAGTGCCTATAAGGATGTGGCGGCCTTCGCGGTTTTGCTGCTGGTTCTTTTTGTCCGGCCCAAAGGGCTGATGGGAATGGAACGCCACCGATGATGTCGGCCAGGGAGAAACTTTTCTATTTTGTCTGTCTCCACCGTACGGGATTGACCGTCCTGGCGCTCTCCTTTGCTCTCATCGGGTGGCCGTTGATCGAGACCAACCCTTACAACCTGGGTCTTTCCAACCTGATCGCCATCCATGCGATCGTGGTGTTGGGGCTGAACCTGTTTATCGGTTACGCCGGCCAGATCAGCCTGGGCCATGCGGCCTTTTTCGCCCTGGGGGCCTATGGGTCGGCATTGGGGACGGTCACCCTGGGCTGGCCGGCCTGGCCGGTGATGATCCTGGCGGCTCTGGCTGTGGCGTTTATCGCCCTCATGGTCGGGCTGCCGGCGCTGAAACTCAGCGGCCACTATCTGGCCATGGCCACCCTGGGATTCAATATCGTGGTCCATACCCTTCTGATTCAATGGGACCGGGTGACGGGCGGTCCCAGCGGGTTTTCCGGCATCCCCTGCCTCTCCTTGGGTCGGCTGGCCTTTGACAGCGAAATTCGATTTCACTACCTGGTGTGGACCTTTGCCATGCTCTGCCTGCTGCTCAGCCTGAATCTGGTGCGCAGCGGCGCGGGAAGGGGGTTGGCGGCTTTGGCCGAGGATGAGACCGCCGCGGCCGTGCTGGGGGTGGATACCCGCCGGGCCAAAGTAAAGGTCTTTGTGCTGTCGGCGGTGTTCGCCTCTCTGGCCGGAAGTCTCTTCGCCCACTGCTACGCCTTTGTCAGTCCGGATTCCTTCAGTATTTTCGTCTCCCTGGATTTTGTGATCATGGTGGTGGTGGGCGGCATGGGCTCTATCTGGGGGACCTTGTTCGGCACCGGCCTGATGACGTTGCTGCCTGAATGGATCGAAACATTGGAAAATTACAAGGACATTGTTCACGGCCTGATTCTGGTGCTCATTTTGCTGTTTATGCCCCGCGGATTGGTGACCGGTATGGTTGAAATGGTGCGCACGCGCATGGCGTTGAATCGGAAACCGCATGCTTGAGCTGAAAAATGTAAGCAGATGGTTTGGCGGATTGCCGGCCCTTCAGGCGGTCTCCTTCTGCATCGGGGCCGGCGACGTAACAGCCCTGATCGGTCCCAATGGCGCCGGTAAATCAACGTTGATCAACTGCATCAGCGGTGTGGATACGCCCGGGTCAGGGGCCATCTCTCTGGAAGGCCGCGCCATCGGGCACCTGCCCGCCCACCGCATCGCCGCCCTGGGTGTGGCGCGCACCTTTCAGAACCTGAAGCTTTTCGGGCGGCTCTCCGTATTGGATAACGTTCTGGCCGGTCTGACCGTGGCGGCGGAGCGTTCATTTTTAAAATCCATGCTGCGGTTGCCGGCCCTGCGCCATCAGGAGCGGCGTTTGCGGCTGCGCGCGCTGGAATCCCTGGATAACTTCGGCTTGGCCCATAAGGCCGACTGGCCTGCATCGGCGTTGTCTTATGGCGAAAAAAAACGGGTCGAAATGGCCCGGGCCTTTGTGGGCAATCCGCGCCTGGTGCTGCTGGACGAGCCGGTGGCCGGTCTGAACAGTGAAGAGACCGCCCGCATCGCCCGCCAGATTCGCCGCCAAAGAGCGGCGGGGTTTACCATACTGCTGGTGGAGCACGATATGGAGTTGGTGATGACCGTTGCCGACCGGGTGATTGTGCTGGACAGCGGGCGCTGCATTGCCCAGGGGCGGCCGGAGGAAATTCGCACCAATCCGCTGGTGTTGGAGGCCTACCTGGGGCGGATGGCGGTGGTGGCTTAGCCTGCGGCTGCGCCGGGAGTTTTAAGTGATGACTTGTTTTTTTGAATTGAGGTCCATAGTGCCATGACCGCCACCCCGTTGCTCTCCATTGAGGGGCTCGCCGCTCACTACGGCCCCGCCCAGGCCCTTTTCGGCATTGATCTGTCCGTGAGCACGGGGCAGACAGTGGCCCTGGTGGGGGCTAACGGAGCGGGTAAAACCACCCTGCTCAAATGCATCATGGGCCTGCTCACGCCCACTTCCGGACGGATTTTGCTGGACGGCGAACCGGTGACAGGGGCTTCGGCGGCCCGCATGGTGCGCCGGGGGTTGGCGTTGACGCCCGAAGGCCGGGAAGTGTTTCCCCATCTGACAGTGCAGGAGAACCTGGCGCTGGGGGCGGCGGCTCTCAAGATCAAACGGGTGGAAGCGGCCGGCCGCATGCGGGATATCTTTCAACGCTTCGAGCGCCTGGACCGGCGCCGTGATCAGCCGGCCGGGACGCTCGGCTTGTTGGTCTGGACCCATTCGTAATACTCGTGCATCTTCAGTTTTGCCGCCGCCGCCTTGTCCACAAGAACCACCACATCCGGAAGCATGCGATCGCATGCCTTGCCCGCGCCGAGGGTGCTGGCATCTCCGCCGAGCTCGTGCGCTTCCTCGGTGACGACAACATCTACACCGTGCGCCAGGCCCTGCTGGCC
>JBFFHG010000785.1:0-2795 GCA_041557055.1 Desulfosarcinaceae bacterium | reverse complement strand
CATAACCGAGCGCATGACCGGCCTGACCCACCAATTGCTGGCCTATGCCCAGGGCGGCAAATATATGGCCAAGATGATTACCTTAAAAGATTTTTTGAACGACACCGTGCCTGTTATCCACCGGGCCCTTAAAAGCTCGGTGCAACTGAACATGGAACTGGGTGATGACGCCATAAATGTCAAGATCGATGTGATTCAGATGCGCATGGCGATATTGGCCATTGTGAACAATGCCGACGAAGCTGTTGCGTCAAAGGGGCAACTTTATCTGAGGGTTTGCCGCATCAAAAGCGACGATTTGCCCGAGGCGGTAAAGGAGGAGCTCCGGCAGGGTGAATACGCCTGTATTTGCATCCGGGATACCGGCAAGGGGATGGACGAGAATACCCTGCGCCGTATTTTCGAGCCCTTTTTCTCTACCAAGTTTGAAGGCCGGGGATTGAGCATGGCCGCTGTTTTCGGCATCATCAAAAATCATGACGGATGGATACTCGTCAGATCCAAGCCCGGTGAGGGCACCGAGGTCCAAATTTACCTGCCGGTTGTGCCGTAGCGGCAACCTGTTGATACAGCCTGAATGCAAGACCCCATATTTTTGTATTTATGTTTGTCTATGGGAAGATAACGCAAAAAGTAATGGATTTCTTTAAAACCAAATGACACGCAATTGGTGTGGGGATAACCAATGTATTCTGCGATGTGTTTGGAAGGGGGCGACACTTTGCGATTCAAGGTCAGCGGTCACGCGGCAGGATAATGGAAACGCCGTCCCTGAAAATTGCGAATGATCCAGTGGCCGGTATTTTTCTCCACGATCGCTTCGGGAACCAGCTCTATTTTTCCGCCGCCGCCGGGAAGATCGATCATGAAATGGGGCATGGCCATTCCTGACAGCCGGCCGCGTAAAGAGGCCATCAGTTCGAGTCCTTTTTCAACCGGCACCCTGAAATGGACCGTGCCGGGGACGCGATCAATTTGATGCAGGTAATAGGGCCTGACGCGGATGCACAGCAGTGTTTCCATGAGATTGCGCAGAACTTCCGCGCGGTCATTCACCCCTTTGAGCAGAACGGTCTGGCTCCCCAGGGCAATGCCGGCATCGGCCAACAGCGCGCAGGCCCGGGCAGCCTCAGGGGTGATCTCAGCCGGATGGTTGCAGTGGATATTGATGAAAAACGGGTGAACGGATGATAGCCGGTGCGCTAAATCGGGTGTTATGCGCTGAGGCCATACAAACGGAATGCGAGTGTGAATCCGTAAAATGCGCACGTGCGGTTGTTGTCTGAGCGCGGTAAGAATTTCGACCAGCCTGTCGTCAGGCAGCATCAACGGGTCCCCGCCCGAAAGAATGACTTCATTGATTTCAGCATGGCGGTGAATGTAGTCCAGGCTGTCTTGGATTGCCCGGGACATGCCCTGCGTATGGGTGGCGACCCGCCGTTTGCGCATGCAAAAGCGGCAATAAGCGGCACATTGGCTGGAAACCAGAAAGATCACCCGCCGGGGATAGCGGTGGACGATCAGGGGAACCGGACTCTGGGCCTCTTCGGCCAGCGGGTCGGCATCCGAGCATGGATCCTGCAATTCCCGGGGGTCGGGGATGAATTGCCGGGCCAGAGCATCTTGGGGCCCCTGAATCAGCGCCAGGAGATGGGGCGGGATCCGCATGGGAAAGGCCTCAACCACCGGCATGATGGACAATGGATCATTGCACAGATGCTCGGGCAATTGCCCGGGGGCGGTCAGGGTTAGGGAAATATCCAGCGGGTTGTTATGTCTGTCAACGGGCATGAAACTATTATACATTGAAGCGGAAGTTGATGATATCTCCGTTTTTGACCTCGTAGGTTTTGCCCTCCAGGCGCACCGTGCCCAGTTTTCGGGCCGCGGCATAATTCCCGGCGGCCATAAGGTCCTCGTAGGCCAGCACTTCAGCCCGGATAAAGCCCTTTTGAATATCGGAGTGAATCGCACCCGCGGCTTCCTGGGCAGGCGTGCCGCGGTGAACGGTCCAGGCCCGGACCTCGTCATCCCCCACGGTAAAGAATGAGATCAGGCCCAGCAACTCGTAAGAGCGGGCAATGACAAGGTCCATGGCCGAAGTGGCGATACCGAAATCTTCCAGGAAGGCCGCGGCTTCCTCAGGGGCCATTTGCGACAACTCCTGCTCAAGCTTACCCCGCACCACCAAACCGGTGTCGGCCGGCAGCCACTCCGGAGGCGTATCGTCCTCATCCTCGTTGTTGGCCACCACCAGCATGGGTTTGGCCGACAAAAACGCATAGCCTCTCAGCGCCCTTGCCACAGCCAGCTCCGCATCGACCCGCAGCGGTTTTTCAGCACTCAACCGCTCATGGCAGCGTTGCACAAGGCCTTGCTCTTCGGGGTCGGGTTTTTTGCCCCGCTTCTGATCCAGCTCCAGGCGTTCAAGCCGTTTTTCCGCGACCACCAGGTCCGAGAATATCAATTCATCGTC
This sequence comes from Desulfosarcinaceae bacterium, assembly GCA_041557055.1. Lineage (GTDB taxonomy): Bacteria > Desulfobacterota > Desulfobacteria > Desulfobacterales > Desulfosarcinaceae > JARRKU01. The sequence continues at coordinate 319 of JBFFHG010000785.1, read as the reverse complement.
CATGGCTTTCAAATCCGCCTCCGGCGTGGGGCTCTCGGCACCGTAACCTTTAAAATTGCGCACCACATGAATCAGGGCGTCACAATCCCGGACCTGGGTCCAAATACTTTGCTCTTTGGCGCTCTCCTTGACATGTTCAGCCGGAGAGGGCAGCAGGTATTCCACCTGGGCATAAATGGTTTTGCGCGGGTTATACATTTTTGAAAGAATATCCACCCGCTGGTCCGGAACATGAACCGTACCGATGCGGTTCTCCCTGCGTTGGGCCTGGTCGACCTGTGCCTTTGTCAGGGCTTCGAAGAGCGTTGTTTTGCCGGAT
>JBFFHG010000784.1:0-2795 GCA_041557055.1 Desulfosarcinaceae bacterium | reverse complement strand
CATAGGTCTGATAATCATCAGTTAAGATGACTTGGATGTTGATTTTCGCGTCTTGTTTGCGTTAAATGCGTTTTGTATGGCCGATTGCCGGATTATAAGGATTTTTCAAGAGGGACCATGGGTGTTTCCCAGATTTTAAAGGACAAGGTTGTTTTGGTTGTGGATGACGAACCGGACGTTTTGGACACGGTGGCCGATATCCTGGAGACATGCCTGGTGACCAAAGCCAATGATTATGACACTGCCCGCCAATACTTGATGTCCTTTACTTACGATATCGTTATTCTGGATATCATGGGTGTCAATGGGTTTGAACTGCTTAAGACGTCCGTCAAAAGGGGTTTTCCCACCGTTATGCTGACCGCCTATGCCCTCTCGCCAGAAGCCCTTGAAAAATCGATCAAGTTGGGGGCGGTTAGCTTCCTTCCCAAGGAAAAGATGAGCCAACTTGATATCTTCCTGGCCGATGTGGTGCTTGGCGGCAAAAAGCCGGCATGGGGAAAACTGTTTGCCAAACTGGAAGATCTCTTCAACAAGCGCTTCGGGCCGGATTGGATGCAGCGTAACCGGTTTTTCAATGAGTTTGAGGCTGTTTTGCGTAAAGAAAAAAGTGCGGATGATTAGACGCGGTTTAAAAAACTTCCCTCGGGCCCAATCTCGATGCAGGGGCTCGAGTTATTCAATTTGGACTACACTGCACAACACTATTCAAGGAGGTTTTGGATGAATCGAAAAATCTATGGCGCGGCAATGGTTGGTGTGGCTCTCTGTTTTGTTATGGTTCTGAGCATGTGTCAGAAAAAAGCCGAAGAGATGGCCGAATACAAGGTGGGGGCCGTCTTTTCAGTGACCGGTCGCGCCTCATTTTTGGGAGATCCTGAAAAAAAGACCGCTGAAATGATTGTCGAGAAGATCAACCAGGCCGGCGGCATCAACGGTAAAACGCTGAACCTGATTGTCTATGACGATGAGGGGGATGCCACCAAATGCAACTTGCATGTGAAGAAGCTGATTGAACAAGATAAGGTCACCGCAGTGATCGGGCCTTCCATCAGCGGACTTTCTCTGGCGGTGGTGCCGGTGTTTGAGCAAAACCAGACGCCCCTGATCTCTTGCGCCGCCAGCTATAAGATCGTTCACAACGACGAAACCGGCAAGCCATATCCCTGGGTTTTCAAAACCGCCCAAAGCGACAGCATGGCGGTAGAGGCCATTTATACCCATATGCAAGCCAAGGGTATGGCCAGGATTGCCATTTTGACAGGCACTTCGGGTTTTGGCGCCAGTGGCCGCCAGGAGTTGATGCGCCTGGCCGCAACGTATGGTCTGGAGATTGTAGCCGATGAAAAGTATGATCCCAAAGATACGGATATGACCGCTCAGCTCACCAAAATTAAAGGTTTCAATCCCCAGGCCATTGTGAACTGGTCCATCGGTTCCACCCAGGTGACGGTTGTTCGCAATTGGCGAGATCTGGGTATGGAAGCCATTCCTTTCTACCAGAGCCATGGCTTTGGCAACCGGAAAAATATCGAGCTGGCCGCCGGCGCGGCCGAAGGGGTGCTCTGTCCTCTGGGCGCCTGTGATATTGCAGAGCTTCTACCCCCGGATCATCCGCAGAAACAGGCGACCATGGCGTATCTAAAGGATTACAGCACCAAGTACAATGAGCCGCTGAGCGCTTTCGGCGGCTATGCCTGGGATGCCATGTACCTGTTGGCGGATGCACTCGAAGCCGTGGGCGCCGATAAGGCCAAGATTCGGGATTACCTGGAGACCAAAAAGAATTTTATCGGCCAGTCCGGTGTTTTTAACTTTTCCGCGGAAGACCATAACGGTCTGACCAAAGAGGCCTTCCAAATGGTGATGGTTAAACAGGGCGACTGGGCCTTGGCCGATTAAGGCCTTGAATAAATAAAAATGACCGGTCGGCGAGGGTGGGGAAAATTGGATGCGCCCCCCTCGCTTGTTATTTGGTTCGGGGTTCAGGCTTGAACGTCATCTCGGCAGATGGGACGAGCATGCTGATCCCGGCGATTTCAGCCATTCATTCCGATCAGCTTTAGTCGAGTTTCATGGATACAATTTCTTTCGCAAGTCAACTGTTGCAGTATGTCGTCACCGGTATAACCATCGGCAGTATCTATGCCATGGTGGCTATTGGTTTTGTCATTATCTATAATGTCACCGAGATCATCAACCTGGCGCAGGGCGAATTTGTCATGCTGGGCGGGTTGGTGATGGTGTTTCTGCATGTCTCCCTGGGACTGCCCCTGGCCATTGCATTCGGAGGCACTGTGGTGGTTGTCACCCTGGTGGGGTTGCTGCTCGACCGCATGGCCATCCGGCCCATCCGGCAACCCTCGGTGTTGACATTGATCATTGCCACCATTGCCGCTTCCATCGTGATCAAAGGTACCGCCATGATCATTTGGGGCAAAGATCCTTTTGACTTGCCGGCCTTTTCCGGGCGGAGCCCCATTCTTATCGGCGGTGCTTCCATTCAACCCCAATATGTGTGGGTGATCGGATTTCTGGTCGTGACCGCCGCCGGTCTGACTTTTTTCTTTAACAAAACCATTTTGGGAAAAGCGATGAATGCCTGTGCCGACAATGCCGATGCCGCCCGATTGGTTGGAATCAACGTTCAGCATATGGTGCTGCTCTCCTTTGCCCTCTCCGCGGCCATCGGATCGGTGGCGGGGATCACCATGACCCCCATCGCCCTGATGGATTATGACCGCGGTGCCATGCTGGCCGTAAAGGGGTTCGGGGCGGCTATTCTGGGCGGTCTG
>JBFFHG010000783.1:0-2796 GCA_041557055.1 Desulfosarcinaceae bacterium | reverse complement strand
GCGTAATAAATGTTCTTTCCGGCCCAGCAGGACTTTAATGACTTCGGCACTTTCCAGTGATGCAATAAGTCCCACTGTCTGGGGAAGGTTGCCAACGATGGTTTCAATCCCTTTTGAATCGTTAAGCGCCGCAAGGGGGCCGTAGATCAGTTCCAGACCTTTATCGTCGGGAAATATGGTGGTGATATGTCCGCTCAAACCGGCGACGGCTGCGGAGATGAGCGGTACACCGGCTGCTTTGGCTGCTTGCTCAACGATAAAGCGGGATTTGATATTATCCAGGCAGTCCACCACCACATGGCATTCGCTCACCAGACGGGCCGCGTTTTTAGGGGTCAGGGATTCGGCGTGAGCCTGGACCGTCAATGAGTTGTTGATTTGTCCCACTCGTTCGGCTGCGGTTCTAGCCTTGGCGGCGCCCAGTCGGTCCTGGGTGCACAACAATTGACGATTGAGGTTGTGATCCTCAAACCGGTCGCCGTCGATCAGGTTCAGGTGGCCGACGCCTGCCCGGGCGATCCATTCGATCAGCGTGCCCCCCAGTCCGCCCAATCCCACCACGGTCGCTTTTGATTTCAGAAGTCGGATCTGCTCCGAGGGGCTGAATGCGTTGAAATTTCGAAGATAGCGTTCCGGAAAGATGCTGTTTTCCAGGGCGACAATTTCGACAGTTTTTCCATCGGTCCCGAACCGAAGGGCCAGTTCCTCCACTTGGGCCACCGATAAAGTGGAAGCTGTCTTTCCGTCGGGCGTCTTTTTGGGAACCGCCGCACCTTCGATGATGGTTTTCAATCCGCTCAGCACTGCATCATCCTCCGCCAACAGGAGGGAAAATCCCCACCCGTTCCCCACCATTGAGTTTTGTTTCCAAATCAGCCAAAGTTCCGTTGACAAAAACAAGCTTGGCTTCAATGGACGGGATTTTGAGGGTTTCGATAAGCTGGGCCACCGTCATCCCTGAAGTTATCGGATATTGGCCGGCATTGCCGGGCGCATGGACGCCCAGGGTGGCAAATAGTCTTAAATCTATGGTAACGGTCATGGCATGCCTCTCACAAAGCGTTTGCTTTGATCGGTTCTATTCCCGGTTGGTCGTCGGCCATTTGGATTCAAAGGCTTTGCATCGATCGCCTGAATTTTGATACACCACCACGCTGGGGATCAGGTGGCTCTTAAAACCCATGGCGCGGCATCCGTGCGGTCGGGCCGGTTCCCATGTTACAAAGTAGTGCTTGCATTTGCGACAATCAATTCTTTCAGCAGGTTTCATGATTAAAAAAATTGTCTTTTCTGGTGTTGTTGATGAAAACCGTTGACGCCTGCTTCATGCCATACTATCGAAGGGCCTGGATAACAAGTGTTCAATCGCAAAGGATCAGGGTAACCGTGTTTGTCCGCTTCCAAACGCATCATCAAGACGGATCGGCGGCGGAATTGCTCTATGCGGCTGCCTTGCGCAAGAGACATTTTTCAGGCGTGCGTTGAGCACGATCGGGCTAACAGGAGGCCTCACGATGACAGATGGTTATAAGCGCGTACTCATTACCGGCGGGGCGGGCTTCATCGGCTCTCATATCGCCGAAGCGCTGGTAGGGCAAGGGTGTGATGTAAGAATCTTTGATAATCTGGTCAGCGGCCATTTGGAGAATATCGTTCATATAAAAGACGCTGTCACCTTTATACACGGCGATATTGAGGATGAAGAGGCCCTGGCGAAGGTTTCCCAAGGCTGCGATGTGGTTTTTCATCAAGCGGCCGTGGTTTCCGTGACCAAAACCGTTGTTGAGCCGGTTGCTTCCACTGCGGTCAACGATCTGGGCACTTTGAAAGTGCTTGAGGCGGCCCGTCAAAACAGGGTCAAAAGAGTGGTGATGGCCAGTTCAAGCGCTGTCTATGGAGATGATCCCCAGTTGCCTAAGATTGAATCCATGGCGGCCCATCCATTAAGCCCTTACGCTGTTCAAAAACGGACCAATGAGCATTATGCTTCGCTCTACCATCGACTCTATGGATTGGAGACGGTCTGCCTGCGTTACTTTAACGTTTATGGCCCGCGTCAGGATCCCGCATCGCCATATTCAGGGGTGATTTCCATTTTTATGACCCGGGCCAGCAAAGGCTCAGTCCCTGTCATTTACGGTGACGGCCGCCAAACGCGGGATTTCGTTTTTGTCAAAGATGTGGTTCAGGCGAACCTGCTGGCCGCAAGCAGTGCAGATGCACCAGGCCACGTCTTCAATGTGGGCACAAGTGATTCAATCGAAATCAATACCTTGTGGGATAGAATCGCAAGGCTGGCCCAATGTGAACTGAAACCGGAGTATGCGCCCGCCAGAACCGGCGATATCGTCCATTCCCTGGCCGGTATACAAAAAGCGCGGGAGCGTATGGATTTCAAACCGTCCGTATCTTTTGATGAGGGATTATCGCAAACCTTTGCCTGGTATCAGGAGCAGAAATAGTCTGATGTTACTCGTTCAGCATCTTTTCATATAGGTTTTTGGCCATTATGCCGCGCCAGTTGCCTTTTCCGGATACCGTAGGGTAACCTTGGGAGGCGATGTGCCGGGCAATTTTTTCCCAGCTATCGCCAGCTATCCGCCTCCGGTCAATTATAACAAACAGCCGCTGGCGATCCTCTTCGGTCAGTTTTTGGAAAGCAGACACCTCTTGTTTGGGGTCCTCCGCGTCCTGTTCGGCGGTGGCGGTCTTCGGTTCCTCCGCGTCCTGTTCGGCGGTGGCGGTCTTCGGTTCCTCCGCGTCCTGTTCGGCGGTGGCGGTCTTCGGTTCCTCAGT
>JBFFHG010000782.1:0-2801 GCA_041557055.1 Desulfosarcinaceae bacterium | reverse complement strand
GACAAGGCCACCCCTTCGTTGATGGGGGATGTGCCCCTGGGGGTGATGCTTGACCAGTCTCCTATTTTCCTGGGAGGGCAGGGTGGTTTGGTGGGGCCCTGCCGATTGGCCTATGGAACGGTTGTGGCGGCGGGAACGATTTGCCGCAAGGACCAGCTTAAAGAGAACTATCTGGTGATGGAGGGCATACCCAAATCGGCGCGAATACCTTTCAAGGCCGGCGGGTATCGCAACCTGAAGCGCATTCTTAGCCAGAATGTTCAATATCTTGGGAACTTGATCGCTCTTTACCACTGGTACCAAAACATTCGAAGGCAATTCATCGGATCGGATTTTCCAGGAGAATTGGCCGATGGTTTGATCACCACCTTGAAAAAAGGAATTGCAGAGAGAGTGAAACAACTTGAAAAGCTTAAAAAAAAGCTTGAGAGGCGCGATCTGTCAAATAGCGGCATTGAACGGACATTTTGCCTGATGTGGCCTCAAGTTGAAAATATTCTTAATGATCCGCAGCTTCATGAAGGCCGCCTGGAATTCAGGGAGCCATTCTGCAAGATTATTTCACGGCAGATCAGTATTAAAGGAAAAGATTATATAAAGACCATAACAGATCTGAATGATCAGCAAAAATCAATGGGCAGTCAATGGCTTCAAAGTATCGTTGATGATCTTGAAAGCCGGTTTTTATCGTTAATGGCATCTGAGTAGAGTTTCATTATGACCAGAGAAAAATTATTCGGAACAGACGGTATTCGAGGGGTGGCCAATCTATATCCCATGGATGTGGAAACCGCTGTGCGAGCGGGCCGCGCCATTGCTCATTTTTTCAAAGCAACCTCAGGAGACGATCACAATCTTATCATTATAGGGCAGGATACGCGCCTCTCCGGCGACATGATTGCACAAGCCGTTGGTGCGGGGATCTGTTCGGCCGGAATGGATATCTCCATGATCGGGGTGATCCCCACACCTGCCGCAGCCTGTTTGACTGTGGAAAAGGGAGCGGCGGCAGGTGTGGTGATATCGGCTTCCCACAATCCATTTGGCGACAATGGCATTAAGGTCTTCAACGCCCATGGCTGCAAGCTTTCCGATGGATCTGAATCAAAAATCGAAGCGCTGATGCAAAAGGATCAGTCTGACATTACGGCCAAGGTGGCGCCCCAGGGTTTAGGCCGCAGCATACCATCGGATAGGCCCGGTGAACAATATATCGACTTTTTGCTGAAGGCGGTCCCCCATCTCTCTTTGCATGGTTTTTCCATTGTTTTGGATTGTGCCAACGGGGCCACTTTCCAGGTTGCACCGAAGGTGTTTAAACGTTTGGGAGCAAATGTGATTCCCATGTTTTGCACTCCCAACGGCATTAACATCAATGATCAGTGCGGTTCCCAGCACCCCGCGGCAATGGCTGAATGCGTGGCCGATAAAAAAGCCGATTTGGGCTTGGCTTTTGATGGTGACGGGGATCGCCTGATTGCAGTGGACGAAAAGGGTGTCGTCCTTTCCGGCGATCAGATCATGGCCGTGTGTGCAAAGGATTTAAAGGCGAAAGGGGCTTTAAAAAACGGCCTGGTGGTCAGCACCATTATGAGCAACATGGGATTTCACCAAGCCATGAAAAAGCTGGGCATCTCCTTATTCACCACTCCGGTGGGTGATCGATATGTGATGCAAGAGCTTGTTGCCCGGGATGCGGTTCTGGGTGGCGAAGATTCGGGACATATCATTTTCCGGGACAAGCACACCACTGGCGACGGTATCCTGGCTGCGCTGCGCTTGATGGATGCCATGAAATCGTCATCTCAACCCCCCTTGTCAGAGTTATCAAAAATAATGACTCAATTCCCTCAGGAACTGATTAACGTGGATGTGCATTCAAAGCCGGATTTGAAATCCGTGCCTGAAATCCGGGATGCCATTCAGAAGGTCGAGGCGGCGCTTGGTGAACAGGGTCGGGTTTTGGTGCGATACTCCGGCACCCAACCGCAATGCCGTGTGATGGTGGAGGGGCCGACCAAAGAGCGGACCAGAACACTCTGCGCCCAAGTGGCTGAAGCAGTGAAAAAGGTTTTAGGTTAAAAACTACTGATATTAAAACGATTTTTTAATATAAAAAAACGCCCCTGTTGAATATCGCAGGGGCGTTTTTGCATTTTATGGATTTTAGTCGCGGCTGCCGCCAAAGATTGAGAGCAGGAATTGGAACATGAGGATAAAATCCAAATAGAGCTTCAAAGCACCGATAATGGCGCCTTTGCGCACAACCCCACCATCCAGGCCGGCGGGTTGTGAAAGCGCCATGTGTTTAATGGCTTGGGTGTCGTATGCCGTAAGTCCGGCAAACACGAGCACGCCAACGTAGCTGATGATCATCTGCATTGCCGAGCTTTGAACAAAGAGGTTGACAACGGAAGCGATGATAATGCCGATGAGCCCCATGAACATAAAATTGCCAACGCCGGAAAGATCTTTTTTGGTGACCCATCCGAAAATGCTCAGAGCCGCGAACATCAAAGCGCAGATAAAAAAGGTCGATGCGATCAGGGCCTGGGTGTAGATAACGAAAATGGCGGCCATGGTGACGCCGTTTAGGCCCGCATAAAGAATAAAAAGTCCCGTGGCCGTGGATGGTTGGAGCTTGTTGATACGCGCCGACAGGGAGAAAACCAATATTAACTCGGCGATGGCGAAAATGATATAGCCCTTCATGGCGATGGTGAAAAGAGCTGGTGATTGAGCTACCATGTAAGCGATCACGCCGGTCAGCGCCAATCCAATGGCCATCCAGTTGTATACCG
>JBFFHG010000781.1:0-2802 GCA_041557055.1 Desulfosarcinaceae bacterium | reverse complement strand
GGGTCATGGCGATCGTGATGTTGTTGCAGCATCCTGTCAAAGCCTATATGGATAAAGAGCCCATGGGCACAGCCTTTAAAAAGAGCATCGCGGATATTGTCTCCGCCCTGGCCGGCGGCGGCCGCAACATGGTGTCGGTGGCACTGGCCACAGCCTCGGCCGGCATCATCGTGGGGGTGGTGGCCATGGGGTTGGGCAGCCGCATCACCGAGATCATTGAAATCATCTCCCTGGGCAACATCTTTTTGATGCTGGTGATCACCGCCCTTGCCAGCCTGATCATCGGCATGGGCCTGCCCACAACGGCCACTTATATCGTCATGGCTTCGCTGACCGCCCCGGCCATTGTCGCCATCGGGCAGGCCAAGGGCTTTATCGTTCCCCTGATGGCCGCCCATCTCTTCTGCTTTTACTTCGGTATTTTGGCCGACGACACGCCGCCGGTGGGCCTGGCGGCCTATGCCGCCGCCGCCATCGCCAAATCTCCGGCCATTGCCACCGGGTTGCAGGGGTTTATGTACGATATCCGCACCGCGATTCTGCCCTTCATGTTTATTTTCAATTCCGATCTGATTCTGCACAACATCGATCGCTGGCTCCAGGGACTGCTGATTTTCACCATGGCGTGTGTCGGCAATTTTGCCTTTGCTTCCGCCACCCAGGGCTGGTTCGTGGCCCGTAACCGCCTGTATGAAATTCCCATATTTCTCGGCATCACACTGATCCTGATGCGGCCCGATCTCATCGCCCGGTTCACCGGGCTGCCCCACGAACAACGCTACTGGTTTTACCCGGCGGGTCTGGCCCTCTTTGGCCTGCTATACCTGATGCAGCGGTCGCGTATTCTCAAGATTAAGGGCATGGCGGTCACCAAGACCTGATTCGCGGGAGCCTGTGGTGATTTTTACAACGAATTTTGGAAGGAATTTCATCGGCGGGTTTTGGCTCGACGATGGATTATAAAAGTAAGAAATATGAAAACGCTAATTGTCACTGACATATACGGCGAAACCCCGGAACTCGGGCAGCTTGCCCATTCGTTTTGCAGCAATCCCATCGTGGTATCGCCCTATTGCGGGGCTGACCCCGGCTTTTATGATGAGGAAGCGGCGTATCGGTCGTTTCTCGATTATGGCGGAATCGATGCATACACTAAAAAATTGCTCAACGCTTTATCGAGTTGTGCACCCGATGCCCTCGTTGGCTTCAGTGCCGGGGCTACCGCTGCATGGATAGCGTTGTCGAGGCCGCACCGCATAAGCGTTCAATTGGGAGTACTTTTCTATGCATCGCGGATACGTGATCATCTCAAAGCCGCTCCGGGCTGCAAAACCCAATTGATATTTGCTGAACATGAAAAGCGTGTCGATTCAAAGCGTCTTGTCGAGGCGCTGAATCAGCAGGGTATCGCTGCGGAGATTATCCCCGACTCGATGCACGGCTTCATGAACCGGCGTTCGCCTGGTTACGACCCGGTACTGATGCGCAAAGGCGCAGAGTTTGTGAAGCAGGCACTCGCGGGCATACGGTCAGATTCCCACCCCTTGCCATAGCCTTGACGTTGGCCCCATCAGACTTTTGCAACGTCAGAGGTTCCAGAATCGATCAATGGCCGGTATTTGTTAATCCGGTTTGAATATTTCAAACCGGATATTTCAGAAGGTTTTATTTCGCTTCTGTTACCCCAGAAAGTGTTTGTATACAAAATCGGAATTCCAATTTGTGCCAAGTGATTGTCAATGGATTTTTTATGCAACTATAGGGTTTATCATTCAAATCGTAAATGTATCGCCTAATTCAATGACATTGACGTTAGGGTAAACAAGGCCATGTTCGGGGAGTTCCCGTTAATATTCATTTGTTTTGGTATGAATCACCAAAATAGGAAGCCGGAGGCAGACCGGTGTTGATCACCTCCTGGGGTAATTCGCCGTAAAATTGATCCATGAGCCCCTTTGGTTTGTATTTACCGGCAACCAAAGCCTTTATTCGATTTGTACGATCCTTATTCCATTCAGGATGATCAATAATATGAAAGGTCCCCGGCATGACAATCATTGCAATCAAGGATATGAATTGCTCTTCGGTTAACATTTCAAGATGTTGATGGTAGTATGCGTTTGCGGCAGATTCGAGACCAACAACAGGTTTACCGTCAACCGTTCCGAAGTACATTGTGTTAATAAATAAAGTTAATTGGTCAGCCTTTGATATCAGATCGTTTACAACAAATTTTGCAATCAGGGACTGTTTTATTTTGGCAAGACCGGGTTTGAAACTCGCAAAATACAACTTTTTCACTATCGCCTGTGTAATCGTCGTCAATCCGGCGCCGGGCGTGGACAGGTCGATACCACCATGATCATAGAACCCGGGGTCCTGAACTTTTATGAGTATCTCAATTTGCCGTTTGCTCAAGTCATGGCTGCGTATCTCAAATTTTCTGGCAATCCCGTTTGGTTGTCTCCATTGGGCGTTTTGCAGATCCATGGAGATGATTTTATTGGTGTATTTTTTGGCATCGTGCACCGTGTAAATATAATATGCTGATATTGAAATAAAAATTATTGTCAAAACCAATCCAATATATTTAAGAATTTTTTTCATTGTTTTGATAACCGCCTAACCGTTGGCTGTGGGACCGCAATTCCCGGCGCTTCCACACAACCCTTGTTTTTGTAATCTTTACTAAAAACTTCTAAAGTCTTCAGAGTCGAAAACGATGATTATTATGACAACGCATTGATTTTGTAAGAATCTATGGTGTGTTTTTATCCAGATTGATTCCCGTAAAAGATAATT
>JBFFHG010000780.1:0-2813 GCA_041557055.1 Desulfosarcinaceae bacterium | reverse complement strand
CGTGGAGGGCAGAGATATCTCCTATGACCTGCACACCACCAATTTCGATGCGGCGACAGAGGCCGATATCTTGCGTGAATTTGTTGACAAGCGTGTTGACGTGATGCTTGTATTGCCCTCGGAGGTGGCTGTGGCGGCCAAAGCGGCCACCCGGGGAACCGATATTCCCGTGGTGTTTTGCCAGACCAATATCGAAGGTACGGACCTGATTGAAAGTGTGCCCAAACCAGGGGGGAATATCACCGGCGTGCGTTATCCCGGACCGGACCTGGCGCTTAAACGGTTCGAGATCCTGCGCGCCTTGGCGCCTCAGGCCAAACGCCTTTGGGTTCCATATACCACCAAGTCCCTGATCGTGCCCGCCCAGTTGGCGGCGCTGCGGAAATTGGCCGCCGAAACAGGGGTCACCCTGGTTGAAGTGCCTGCCCAGAGCGCCGCTGATCTGCTGGCGGATCTTGATCAAAGGGCCAATGCGGATGATATCGGTATCGATGCTGTTTTGTTCATATCTGAGCCCCTGGCCAGAACGCCGGCTGTGTTTCCGAAAATAGGGGCGTTTGCATCCAAACACCGAATCCCCATAGGCGGCGTCCTGTACTCACTGAGCGGTTATTCCACCATATTCGGTGTGGCCACGGACAACATTGCTGTCGGCCGGTTGGCTGCCCAACAGGTTCACAAGGTGTTGGGAGGCATTGCCCCCGGAACCATTCCGGTGGTCTCCGCTGAAAGCTATTTTCAGCTCAACTACACGGCGGCCCAGGAACTTCATCTGACCGTACCGGAAGGGCTGCTGAAGCAGGCCGACGAAATTATACGTTAGTGTTCATCCATAAATGGCCAATTTGCCCGATATCGGTGTTGTGCTCAAAATTTTATCCTCGCAATATCAACCATATGCCTGCGCTAAAATTTTTCGCAGGCCTTGATCTCGACCAAATTTGCCTATTTCCGGATGGACAGACGTTAAAAGGCCCGCGCAAAAAATAAATTTGCATTTGATAAAAAACAGGAACGGGCGGCGTTTACCGCCGCCCGTCATCTTATCTACAGTTTTTCAAGCCGGACGGCACAGGCTTTGAATTCGGCGGTTTTGGAAACCGGGTCAAAGGCCGGATTGGTCAGCCAGTTGGCGCAGCCCTCTCTGAAATGGAAAGCCATCCACACCAGACCGGGGGGGACCTGGGGCGTGATTTTGGCGGCCACCTCCACAGAGCCGCGGCGGGATATCACGCGGATTTTTTCTCCCTGAGCGATGCCCAAGGCCTGGGCATCCTGTGCGGAGATGTCGGCGGTTTCCTCACCCAGCAGATCGTTGAACCCCTGACATCGTCCGGTCTGGGTGCGGGTGTGGTAGTGGTAGAGCCGGCGCCCGGTGCTCAATACAAAGGGGTATGTCTCGTCGGGCTGCTCGGCCGGCGGGGTCCACTCCACGGCCGCAAAATTACCCTTGCCGCAGGTGAAGTGGCCGTCTTTGTGCATGACGGTCGTACCGGGATGGTCCTGGCTGGGAACGGGCCATTGCAAGCCGTCGTTTTCGATACGGTCGTACTTGATACCGCTAAAAAGCGGTGCCAGCACCGATATCTCGTTATCCCATATCTCCCGGCCGCTGGCGCTGGGCCAGTGGTGGCCCATTCGGCGGGCGATCTCCCTGAAGACCCACCAGTCGGGCTTGGCCTCTCCCGGCGGTTTCACGACCTTGCGCACGCGGCTGACCCGTCGTTCGCTGTTGGTGAAGGTGCCGTGGTCTTCGCTCCAGGCCGCTGCCGGAAAGACGACGTGGGCGAAGCGGGTGGTCTCGGTGGGAAAAATGTCGTTGCACACCAGAAATTCGGCGGATTCCAGGCACTGCTCCACATGGCGGATATCCGGCTCGCTGTTGGCGATATTCTCGCCGAAAACATACAAGGCTTTGACAGTGCCGTCGGCCAGCCCGTCGATCATATCCGGAATCATGAGTCCGGGCGTCCCGGGCAGGTCCGCTCCCCAGGCCTGACCGAACTTGGCCCGGGCCGCAGGATCATCCACTTTATGGTATCCGGGCAGGTCGCCGGGCAGTGCGCCCATGTCGCACGCGCCCTGGACATTGTTTTGCCCGCGCAGGGGATTGACGCCGCCGCACTCAAAGCCCACATTACCGAGAAGCATTTGGAGATTGGCGCAGCTCAACACATTGTTGACGCCGCAGGTGTGTTCGGTGATTCCCAGGGTGTACATCAACATGGCGGGCTTTACCGAGGCCATGCGGCGGGCCGCCTCCCGGAGGGTGTGGGCGGTAACGCCGCAGATCTCAGCAGCCCGCTCCGGCGGATATTCCATCACCACCGCTTCCATCTCCTTGAATCCCGTGGTGTTTGATTGCACATAGTCGCGATCGTAGAGATTTTCGGTGATCAGCACATGCATCAAGGCGTTGATCAGGGCCACATCCGTGCCGACCTTGAATTGCATGAAAATATCGGCGTGTTCGGCGATTCCGTTGTAGCGCGGGTCCGCCACAATCAGGTGCGCACCGTTGCGCACGGCCTGCTTGACCCAGGTGGCGGCCACCGGATGGGCCTCGGTCATATTGGATCCGATGACGAAAAACTGCTTGGCTTTGGCAAATTCGGCAAAGGAGTTGGTCATGGCTCCCGAACCGAAAGCGCGGGCCAGTCCGGCCACGGTGGGGGCATGGCAGGTGCGGGCGCAATGGTCGATATTGTTGGTGCCGATCACCGCCCGAAAGAGCTTCTGCATATTGTAGGAGTCTTCATTGATGCTGCGGGCGCAACTGATACCGGCCAGGGCGTCGGGGCCGTACATATCCT
>JBFFHG010000779.1:0-2819 GCA_041557055.1 Desulfosarcinaceae bacterium | reverse complement strand
GGTTTGTAATCTTTTTTTAAATGTTTCCATATCCTTCTTGAGGATTTGATCCCGCCGAAGCAAATATGGATTTGTGAAAAACGGATTGCCTCCCCGATTGACGGTGACCGCCAGCCGATAGCCGGCCTTGCGGGCCATCAGCATGGCGGTTCGACTGGCGCGACCGAAAGGGTAGGCAAAGAAAAAGGTGTCCTGGTTGAGCTTGATATCGATGATCTTTTTGGAGCCGAAAAGTTCCCGGTGCAACCGTTGTTGATAGGCCTCATCGCTCTCATTTTCGCCCTGTTTGGATAAATCGCTGTGCATGATGGTGTGGGAGCCGATCGTGAATCCATTGATTTTCAGCTCTTTGAGTTGATCCCAGGTAATGGCTTTGCCCGAGACACCCACGTAGTTGGTGTACACGAACAGGGTCGCCTGGAACCCGTATCTTTTCAGTATGGGATAGGCCACCTCATAGACCGAGCGGTAGCCGTCGTCGATGGTGATCATCACCGATTTTTTGGGAAGAGGCTCGCGATACTCCAAAAAAGCCAGAAGTTGTTCCGGTGTAATGACCCGGTACCCATTATTGCGAAGGTATCTCATCTGGTTATCAAAGAGTTCGGCCGACACGCACAACGGCGAGTCGCAACCGTTTCCGAAGCGGTGATAGCACAGCATGGGGACTGTTTGAACACCATTATTATACACCCCTCCCTTGTTTCTCAGATGCAGGGGAATGACCGCATATTGTTCCGGGATCAGCTTTGCATTGGCGTCTTCGACGACCCATGCCTTTTCCCGGTCCCCCAGGAATTTTCCGGCCAGCGATGCAGCCGTGTCGCCGTGCTTAAGCCGGCAAATCACATACTCTTCTGAACGATGGAAAATATCATCGGGAGCGGTTTCCGTTCTGGGCAAGGCGCATCCGGCCAAAATCAGGATCAAAAAGAATATCCAGCGCACATCAATGGGTTTTACGGGTTTTCGCATGTTCGTCAGGGTCCATTCAGCGGCCGTTCGTGTCAAGCGGGCGTTTTGTTTGGCGCGGGTATCCGTCCCGAATCGATGATACAGGGTTTAATCTAAATTTAATGCTATTAAATCAAAAGTTTGTTGATAAGCCCATATCACACTCCAAAACAATGTGCAATCATTTGAGACCGGCAATATTATCTTCAACCGGAATTGCCGCAAAAATGCGAACCGTGTTGACAATCCCCTGGCTATGATACTAAAAATTAAATTTATTTAAGATATCGATGTGTTTATAAAAATGCGTGCTGCATATCATCGGCGCTAAAGATTATTTGCGAAAGGATGATAATAGATATGATGGGGAACCCTGACGGCCGAAATATGAACGGCGGGCATGCAATGCGCCGCTGGCTGCTGATACTCGGTGGTGTGTGGGGGGTGCTGGCGATCATTTACGGTGGTTTGGCGGTTCAAGTCCGGGGCAAACAGAGTCGGCTGCTGAGTCGCGGTGTGGGCCTGGTTCAAGCATTTACCGAGAATGCAGGTCTGCCGCTTCTGGAGCAGGATATTAAAACGTTGCATTCTCTGCTAAATGAGATTGGAAAAAAACCGCAAGTGCTCTATGCCTCGGTGGTGGATCACAAGAACAAGATCATTGCGTATACGGACCCCGGTCAGTTTTTTCCCGAGCGCCCCAAGACCACCGAGAAAATAGAGGGCATCGAATCATGGCAGGATCAGGATGCGATGATTTTTGCAGGGCCCATAAATTTTTCACAGACACCGATCGGGGAGATTCGACTGGCATTGTCCATGGCATCCGCAACGCAATCACAAAAAACATTTGGCATCATCGTGGTGATTACCGTGGCGCTTATGGTCATCGTGTTGTTTTTAACGAACGGCCGCCGGTTGATTCAATGGACCGCCTTGCGCTGGCGCAAATCACAAGGTGATACCGGGGTGAAGTTGATGATCTGCCCCCTTTGCGGCCAGGATACCGCCCAAGGCGCGGCTTTCTGCCGGACATGGGATGTGGATCGAACCCCGATTCTGAAATTTGCCCATGGCGTTGCGGGTCGCAATAGCGATAGGCAATTGAAGCTTTCCGATATTGGAACAGATCCCGGGCTTGCTATTGTAAAAGAGCGATTGATCAAACAGTGTGCTGATATTATCAGCAAGCTCGCCGTAAACGACAAGTGCCCTCGTTAGCCTGAGCGTTGGCAAGGGAGAATAATATATGAGCGCAGAGCAGAAAGCATCAATGGCCATGGTTTGGCTAAAGCAACTGACAACCGGGACCTTTTCGACGATCAATAAAAAGATTGACGCCATTGAATTGTTTCGTCGCAACAAGAGAACGTTGGCGGTATTGTGCATCGTGTGGTGTTTATTGATCGTGGCCGGGGTCCTCATGTTTTCGGCCATGGCACGCAGCAAGCTTCATAATTACCTGAAATCCGGTGCCGCGTCTGTGGAACAATTGGCGCAGGAGAGCGGGCCCATTTTGTTGGAAGCCGATTTCCTGGGATTGAGCCGTAAGGTGGCGGCGTTCACGGATTTGCACGGCGTTTTATTTGCAGTCATTTTAAACCATGAAAACAGGGTAATGGCCCATTCCGATCCGCAACGGTTGAATCGCCCCCTGGAGCCGTTGTCAGGAGAGAGTTCTTACGGCAACGTCGGTGAAGCCCTGATCCGAACCGGTCAACTGGCTGACGGCACCAATGTGGCGACCTTCACCCGGATCATCACTTTTTCCGGCATTCAAATCGGAAGTGCCGTGTTCGCAGTCCCCCTGAGTGAATTGCAATCCATTCCGGGCAGCTACAGATTGTACAAAATCCTCTATGCCC
>JBFFHG010000778.1:0-2820 GCA_041557055.1 Desulfosarcinaceae bacterium | reverse complement strand
TTTTGATTTTATTGGATAAATTTTTGTCTGAAATACCAAACATTTCAGACGCTATCTCCTTTTGAGTATAGCCTGTTATGGTTTTAATTCTCTCGACCACCCTTTTAAAATCTACCATTACGTGTATTTCGCCTTGACAAGGTAACGTATTCGTGGATATAAGGCTTATCTATAGACCACTAAAAAATAGACAACGCCCGTTTTCAAAAGGATTCGACACAATGCCCCGGTGCAACACCGTCTATACTCCCGCAAAGATTCAATACCTTTTAAAGGAGCGCGGCATCACGCAAAAGCGGATCGCCGAGGAAGAAGGCGTCAGCGAGATGTCGATCTCCGATGTGATCAATCACAAACTGGTATCCAGGCGATTGATGGTTGCGGTGGCCAAGCGGATCGGCGCGGATTACCGCGCTGTTTTCAGCTGGTATTTCGATCAGCCGCGGCCACGACGACCGGTTAAAATCGCCTAATTTAACTTATCAATAAGCCTAATGTGAGTCAATGTCTAAAAGGCGGAAAAACTTAGACAATTCAAGTCAAAAGCAGCTCAGCCTGTTTGATGAGATCCAGCGCATCCAGCAGGATCTGGCCGCCTGCCGGCCGGCCCCATCCGAAGGCGCCCTGAATATCACGGAAAAGCTGCGCGCCGCCATGGTGCGGGCCATCCGCACCAGCGGCAAGGACCGCTTTCAGATCGCCGGCGAGATGAGCCATTTGGTGGGCCGGCAGATCACCAAGATGATGCTCGACAGCTGGACCGCAGAATCCAAGCCGGGCAACCGCCCGCCGGCGGATATCCTGCCGGCCTTTTGCAAGACGACCAGCAGCACCGAGCCCATCGAGGTGTTGAACGAGCCGGCGGGCATTTTCGGCCTGCCGGGTCCCGACGCCCTGCGCGCCGAGATCCAGAAATACGCCGAGCAGGAGCGCCGGGCCAGGTCGGAAAAGCGCAAACGCGAGGCGTTTTTAGGAGAGATGGAACGGCGCAGGACAAAAAGATCATGACGGCATGAGCGCAAAATCGCCCGCCGCAACCCCTAACAAAGGAAAACCCCATGTCAAAACGCAATTTAAGCCTTCTGAAAAAGACGACCACAGAGCCTCAAATCATGGATGAGGAGCCGGAAAAGATCAAGGACCAGTCCGCCGACGGCTATGTTCCGGTGGCGTATGACGGTTTTGATGACACGCCCCCCGACTTTGTCAAACCCCTGTCGGCCGCAGAATCCAAGCGCCTCGAGGAACTTGAAGGGCTGATCAAAAAGAACCTGGTCGCCTTCCTGGCCGTGGGCTACGCCATGCGCGAGATCCGCGACCAGCAGCTGTACAGAACGACCCATCGCGCCTTTGCCGATTATTGCAAAGATGTGTGTGAAATGGCCCGGAGCACAGCCTACCAGTTAATAGATGCGGCCGATGTGGTTGATATGGTCCGCGGTTTTGGCGGGGATAAAAATGTCCGCCATGGCGGACAAATTGAATGGGTCCCCGAAAATGAAAGACAAGCCCGCGCCCTGATCAAATTCAAAGACGACCCCGAAACCCTGCGGCAGGTGGTCACCGAAGCCGTAAAAACCGCCCCGGAGGGCAAGATCACCGCCTCTCACATCAAGAAAACCGCCAAAAGCCTGCATTTGGAAAAGGTCCGCGAAACGGTCCGGAAAACCAAACGCCAAACCAGCCAGGCCCCCAGGATCAGCGAGGATTTCAAAAGGGCCTTCAACGGGTTTCTGGACGCCATCAACATCGAGCGGGCCAACGAGTACAAGAACACCGACCAGGACGAGGTGATCCGCCACGTGCGCATCATCCTGGAAGCCCTGGAAGCCGAACTGTAGGAACCGTTGCCATGCAAGTCACCCTGCCCGGCCGGATAACTTCACGCCAGCTTGCCGAATCTCTCCGGATCAGCGAGCGCGCCGTGCACCTGCGGGCCAAAAAGGGCGGCTGGCCGTGCATCTACAAAAAGGTGCAAGGCGGGGCCACCCATCTGTATCTGGTCTCGGGCCTGCCCGAAGATGTGCGCGCCACCCTGGCCGCGCGGGTGCAGCCCAGGTTTGCCGGCGCCGCCGCAAGGGCCGGATACGCGCGGGCCAAAGAGCTGTCCGCAGAATCCGCGGCCGCGGACCGGGCGCGGCAGCAGGCCAAAGAGGCGGGCCTGGCCGCCTATGAGCGGTTGCCCGAAGCGCGCAGGACCGAGGCCAGGGCGCGCCTTGAGATCCTGCGGGCGCGCGATGGCTTTTTAAGCGCATCGGGTCTGGCCAAAAAGAAAGGCACCACCCTTTTTATCCGCGAATACAAGGCCGGGGCCATCCCGCTCGACCAGTGGGTTGAGCGGGCCGTGGGCACCCACAACGGCAGGGTCTCCCTGTCCTGGGCCAGCCTCTACCGCTGGGAAAAAGCCTTTGCCGAATGTGGCCTGGCCGGGCTGGCCGGCCAATACGAAGCCACGCGCACCACCAGCATTGCCAAACACATGCAGGACTTTATCAAGGGGCTTTTGACCGAACGGCCCCACCTGGGCATCCCCTCCGTGCACCAGGCGGTGCAGGCGCGCTTTGCCGGCCAGACCATCCCTGGTAAGGCAGCTGTCCGGCGATTTGTCTCCAAATGGCGACACGAAAACAAAAACCTGATCCTGTACGTGACAAGCTTTGATCAGTGGCGCAGCAACCACATGATCGCCCTGGGCAAGGCCGACGAGCCGGTCATCCGGCTCAACCAGGTGTGGGAGTTCGACTCCACCCCCGGCGATGTGATGCTCATTGACGGCCGACATTGCCTGATCGGCGTGATCGATGTGTACAGCCGCCGGGC
>JBFFHG010000777.1:0-2824 GCA_041557055.1 Desulfosarcinaceae bacterium | reverse complement strand
GGTCCGCGTGACCGCCATAACCGCCGTGGGCTTTTTTATCGGCAAGCGTGACGCCAGGCCATCTCAAAAAACGGATTTCGCTGCCTTCTTCAATTTGAGAAAGAAGAACCCACTGTTTTTCCACACGTTTTTTTTATCGTTGAAAACCTGTCTTTTTTGGCTTGATTCTTTTTTCGGAATCGCTTATACGCTAACCAAACGTTACAATCCTGAAACAATATCGTTTTAAAAAAAAGTTTTTGAAGCGCAGAAATTTTGTTCTTCAGTTGTGTTTGAATACAGCACTTTTTTCCGCCATAAACAAAGCTCTGGGGGGAGCGGCGGGTTTAAAGTGCGGCAAATGGAAAAGCGACATCTCTTCGCATCTTCTGACAAACTGCTTTTGTTGTTTGCGGTTCTGTTTTTACGTTGCGTTCACTCTTGATCTTGTAAATAGTAATTAGAGTTGTTTTCAATGAGGCCCTTGCTCCGAAAACCGGTTACCTATTGTCTGGCCATGGGGATCCTTCTGATCTTCGGCCTTCTGTTTCTTTTTCAATATCGTGATTTCCGATCAAGGAGACCCGACAGTACAATTAATATCCGATACATCCTGCGCGTGCAAAACACCACCAATCTTGCCATAAAAGATGCACAGGTTGTGGTTTTCGCACCGGTCGCCCGGACCGCCACCCAGCGATGCGGCCAAATCAAGGCAAGCCGCCCGCATACAGTCTCAAAGGACGGTCTTGGCAACCAATCCATTGCGTTTCAGTGGGATATCTTTCCGCCGTTATCCACCAGATTCGTCACCGTCCAGGGCGATGTTAAAATCTGGGAAAAACCGCAGAAGCATAAAACCATAGAAGTCAAAGATTTTCTCCGGGCGGAGCCGTTCATCGAATCTGATGACAATCACATCCGATCCCAAGCCGAAAAGCTGAAAGCGGCCACATCTTTGCAAACCGTCCATACTGTTTTTGATTGGGTGGCCGATCACATAAGCTACAGCGGATATGTCAGCCGAAACCGCGGCGCTGCTTATGCCTTGACATACGGCAAGGGCGATTGCACGGAATATGCCGCCCTGTTTGTGGCCTTGTGCCGCGCCAACGGCATACCGGCGCGGCCCCTGGGCGGGTTTGTATGCTCGAAAAGCATGCTGGTGGATTCAAGCGACTACCACAATTGGGCCGAGTTCTACCTGGACAATCGATGGCATATCGCTGATCCGCAAAACAGGAAAATCATGACCAACACCCCTTATTATATCGCCTTTCAGAACATTCGGCCCGCAAAAGGGCTCAATGGTCACCTGATAAGCGAAATCAAAGGTAAGGGGTTGGAAGTAAAAATCAAACCGCTGAGTCCTTAGGCCAATTCGGGAAGAGAATCGGGACGGCGCACAAAAGAGTATAAGGGGGAACCTTGATGATCCGGCGGGCCGGTATAACCAAGCGGTTACGATTTGTCCTGATGCAGTTGTTGCTTATATCATCGGCGCTGGTGGCGGCTTCCGACCTGTGCCTTGCAATTTGCGCCACGGTGAAAATCGAGATCAAACAAGAGCTGACCCTGGAGCGCCAGGCTTTTGACGCCCACATGCGGATCAACAACGGTCTTTCCGGTATCCCCATCGAAGATCTCTCCGTAACGGTGAACTTTGCAGATGAAGACGGTAATGCCGTACTGGCGTCTTCCAATCCCGACGACACCGCCGCGTTGTTTTTCATCCGCGTCGATACAATGGAAAATATCGACAGCGTCGATGGCTCGGGCAGCGTGGCCCCGGAAACATCCGCCGATATCCACTGGCTGATCATTCCCGCGCCGGGCGCCTCCAACGGTTTGGCGAGCGGCACCCTTTACTACGTGGGCGCCACCCTTGCCTATACCGTGGCCGGTGAAAGTCAAACCATCGACGTCTCGCCGGATTACATCTTTGTCAAGCCCATGCCCCAACTTGTCCTCGACTATTTTCTGCCCACGGATATTTACGGCGACGATGCCTGGTCCGACCAGGTGGAGCCGCCCGTGCCGTTCTCCCTTGGCTTGCGGGTCGCCAATCAAGGCTTTGGTTATGCCCGGGCCCTGAAAGTGGAATCCGCCCAACCCGAAATAGTCGAAAACGAAATGGGGCTTTTAATCGGGTTCCAGATCCAGGGCAGCACCGTCAACGGGCTGCCGGCGACCAGCAGTCTTCTGGCGGATTTCGGAGACATCGCGCCCAATGCGGCCGGCTGCGCCCGCTGGATCATGGCGTGCACCCTGTCCGGTCGCTTTGTCGAATTCAACGCCGAGTTTTCCCATGACGACGAACTGGGCGGGAAGATGACCTCCCTGATCGGCGAAACCGATGTCAACACCCATTTCCTGGTTCATGACGTGCGGGTCGATGTCCAGGGCCGGGACAGCATCGATGATTTTCTGGCCAAGGATGACGATGTTTACCGCATTTATGAATCGGACACCACCACCACCGACGTCACCGACCAAAGCCAGGACAGCGCCATCAGCGCGGCGGCGGCAAATGCGCGCACCCTGACCACACCGCCCACCGCCGGCTTCATGTACGCCCGGGTAACCGACCCCAATTCAGGCAACATGCTGATTCAAGAAGCCATCCGATCCGACGGCAAGCACATCAAATCCCAAAATGTCTGGTTGTCCAAAACCCGCGCCGGCAGCGGGCCCTGGCAGTATTTCATCAACATCTTCGATTACAACACGCCCGGCACTTACACCATTTACTTCCAAAGCCCGGAAAACATCCCCCAACCGCCGGTGATCATGTACATCCCGGAACGCACGCGGGTGGAGGGCCGGCAATTGTCTTTTCTGGTGG
>JBFFHG010000776.1:0-2828 GCA_041557055.1 Desulfosarcinaceae bacterium | reverse complement strand
TATATTGCGGCCTCTTCATCATTGAAAAATGTCTGCCGCTGTCTGTTCCCCGGCCGGGTTACATGGTGCGGGATGCCGGGCGCTACCGCTCTTGCCATTTGAAAAAAAAAATCGAACATTCTGAATTCTGCCAATAATTGATTAGGATGTCCCCTGAATTCCCGGATAGCCTCGCTGGCTGATGTTGTAGGTTTTCTGTTCACCGCGAACCGATTTGGTGGCCACCGACTTGGGAATCATCATGGATGTGGGCACATCCCGCTGATGACGGAAGCCCTGAATGTAGGCTCTGCCCGAAAAGGATGTCGGCAATCTTGCGACGCTCCAGATTGATCAGTTCCTGCTGTTCGTTGAGTTCGGAATCGAGCAGGTCGCGGTCCTGATGGAACACACCGCCCATGGCCAGATCACCGCTCACGCTGGCCACGTATTCGACGTCACCGCCGAAAAAGCCGTATTCACGGATGGTGGTGCCGTTGGCCTCGGCCTCGTCAAAGCGAAAGAAAATGCCGATGGTGTTGGTCTTTTCTCCGGTTTCCAGATAGCGGACTCCGTTGACCACCAGCGCACCTTCGGCGTCCTCCTTGAGGAAGGTCCGTTTGTAAAACCGTTTTCTGGCCCGCTCGTTTTTGAGAGCCGTCTGCTCGATATCCGGCGCGGACGGGTTCTGCGGATCGGTGAAGGTTTCATCCCCATCCCCGATGGCGCAGTGAGTTATGCCTTAGCGTCCTCGGAGACCACATTCGCTCCGCCGGTGGCGTAGATTTCGATGAGTTCCCCGCATAGCTCCTGATAGCTGTCGGAACCATTCATGCTGACAAGCCATGGGAAAAGGATTGTGGTATCGTAGCGTCGTTCGGGATCGGTATCGCTTTGCAGGTTGCCATGGGCAGCACCGCATCGGCCTACTGTAGTTATTACCTTGCCGGGAGACTCGTGGAAGTGTCGGAAACGGGATGAGCGTCGCTTCCTGGGGTTCTGTCCAACAAATTAACCATCCAGACAAAACGGGAAAAACACCTTGACAAAGATACCGTCTGGACGGTATCTTCCGAGCGCATATATTTTATACTTCCTTCTCTCGTTGGCGAAAGAAGAAGATTTGAGGAGTTAACTAAATGAAAGAATGTATCACGCCGCCCCCCCCCGGCACAGACAAGCGCGACAGGTGCACTCAGATTCGGTATTCACTACAAATCGATCAATCCATGAACACGACTTACGTACACGGAGTGCTGACGATGATGGGTCGTCCGAGCAAGCGGCGACAACCATTGGCATTGGTCGCTGTGCTGGCGCTGGCGTTGGTGGCAGGTTGTGGGCAAGGTGGTCAGCAGAACGCGCAATCTGGTCATCCCACGGTCGAAGTGGTCACCATGCAGGCGCAACCGTTTGTGGTAAGCAGCGAGCTGCCTGGCCGTATCGAACCGATACGCGTGGCCGAAGTTAGAGCCCGCGTGGCCGGCATCGTCTTGAGCCGCAACTTCACCGAAGGTGCGGACGTGAAGGCCGGCCAAGTGTTGTTCCAGATTGACCCTGCGCCGTTCAAGGCAGCACTGTCACGTGCGCAAGGCGTTCTGGCCCGTGCGGACGCTTCGCTGTCGGACGCGCAGAGTATAGTTCGCCGGTACGCGCCGCTGGTAGAAATCGAAGCTGTGAGCAAGCAGGAGTTCGACACCATGCAGGCTACGCTCAAGGGTGCTCGGGCTGCACATCAGTCGGCAATGGCTGAAGTTGAGGTGGCTCAGCTAAACCTGGAGTATACCACCGTGCGTGCACCTATCTCCGGCCGCATTGGCCGTGCGCTGGTAACGGAAGGTGCACTTGTCGGACAAAACGAGGCAACTCCTCTGGCAACGATCCAGCAGCTTGATCCGATATATGTCGACTTTAGGCAATCGGTAGCCGATGTTCTGCGCCTGCGTGATGCTTTGGCCGCCGGACGTCTGACCCAAGAACCCAACAAGGGGGTTCCGATCTCGGTGAGTGTCGAGGGTACGAATCGGCGGCGTGAGGGACGCCTGTTGTTCTCCGACATCACTGTCGATCAAGGGACCGGTCAGATCTCGCTACGCGGCCAGTTAGCCAATGCCGACGGGTTACTATTACCGGGCATGTATGTTCGTGTGCATATCGACCAAGGCACCGATCCCAATGCTATATTAGTGCCGCAACGCGCCGTCCAGCACACGTCCGACGGCTCAGCGCAAGTGCTATTGATCGGCCAAGACGATGTGGTGCAGGCACAGCCTGTAATTACTGGCACGATGCAGGGTTCGCAGTGGCTGATCACCGAGGGACTTCAACCCGGCGATCGAGTGATCGTCGGCGGCAGTGCCGCACCTGGAAATAAAGTTGCTGTCGCCGACACCATGGCGTCTGAGAAGCAGAGGAGATAAGCTATCATGTCCAGATTCTTTATCGATAGGCCCAACTTTGCCTGGGTCATGGCCATCTTTATCACACTCGCCGGTCTCCTTGCGATGCGCGTGCTACCAGTATCACAGTTTCCGGTGGTGGCACCGCCTCAGATTACGATCAACGCCACTTACCCAGGCGCTTCGGCCTCCGCCGTGGTTGATTCGGTCACCAGCGTGATCGAGGAAGAGCTCAACGGCGCCAAAGGCCTGCTCTATTTCGAGTCCTCCAGCAGCAGCTCGGCCGGTACAGCGGAGATCACCGTCACCTTCGTTCCCGGCACCGATCCGGCGCTGGCGCAGGTGGACGTGCAGAACCGCATCCAAAACGCACAGGCGCGTCTACCGGCAGCGGTCACCCAACAGGGCTTGCGGATGGAACAAGCCAGCAGCGGTTTCCTGATGATCTAC
>JBFFHG010000775.1:0-2829 GCA_041557055.1 Desulfosarcinaceae bacterium | reverse complement strand
GAGGCGCTTTTAATGGCGGTTCGAACCGCCATTAAAAGCCCCCTGACCATTAAAATGCGCTCGGGATGGGACGGATCGGGCCGGCAGGCTCTGGAACTGGCCCGGATCGCCCGGGACTGCGGGGTGGATGCAGTGACCGTGCACCCGCGCACCGCTCGCCAGGGATTCGGGGGCTGTGCGGATTGGGCCCTGATCGGCAGAATCAAAAAAGAGCTGTCCATTCCGGTCATCGGCAACGGAGACATCGTAGAAGCCCAAGATGCCGTTCGCATGTTGGCCCAGACCGGCTGCGACGCTGTCATGGTGGGCCGGGCCGCCATGGGCAACCCCCTGTTGTTCGGTCAAATCGAAGATCTCCTGGCCGGCCGGCCGGTCAGACAGATCCGCCCCCAGGATCGCATCGCCATGATGACCCGTTTTTTGAATGCATCCGTCGAATATCTGGGCGAAAAGAGAGCCTGCTTCATGATGCGCAGCCGCCTGGCCTGGTTTGTCAAAGGGCTGCCCCAGGCCAGTCAATTTCGTAACGCTGTCCGCTTCATCGAAACCCGGGCGCAGGGTGCGGCGCTCATCGAGGATTTTGCCCAACGGTGGGATTGATGGGGTGGCAGTCTCGACAGAGACTAATCTGTTGAAATTTTTATGGGAACTAATTTTTGCGCACCCCCTTACTTAACAGCGGCCGCAAAATCACCCACTTGTATTTTAGTGCTTTGCAAAGCACCCAGCGCTTCGGCTTCAGCCGTCTGGTCGGTCACGGCGACAATCTCGATCTCACCAACTTGAAAGCCCGGAACAAAAAAGCGCTCGCCGTTCTGCCCCTCCAACGTGCGACGGCCTTCAAACACGGCCAGCCGGTCACCGCTGCGCAATCCGGCCCGGGCGCCAACCGGCAGGGAAATCCGGCCGCCCTCAACGTTGACCACCATGGTGCGCCAGGGCTGATCATCCAATGTTTGGGCCACCTTCTCTCCAAGCCCCTCGCCAATCTCGGTGATGACCGCGTTAAGCTCTTCAAAGGTCCCGGCCTCCCCGGTCTTGATGGCGTTGTATTCATCTTCACTGATTTTGGTGGAGGACTCAATGACCTCATTGATCATCTTGGCCCCGGTAATGGCGTCATAAAAGGCAAGATTCAAATCACAGTGTGCGAAATAGCGCATTTTGCGAAACCAGAAAAAGCCTGTATGCTTGGCTTCGTGGCGCAACCCCTCGATTCGGGCAATGACCCATCCGTTGTAGCCCGCCACAGAGGCCGCTTCGGCCATGGCCACCACATTGCCGGGCGCCGGGGCCTCTTGAGCCGTTTCCATCAAAAAATCCGGGAATTGGGCATCGCCAGGAGTCACCAGCCGCACCCGGCCGCTTTCATCGCCAATGGCATTGATCAGGGTTTCCGCATAGCGTTCACCAATCTGGCGGCCAAGGGCTGTGGGCGGCGTATGGGCCAACAATAAAGCGATACTGTTGATATAGCCTTTGGCCGGAACCGCGGTGACCATGCTGGGGGGCAGATCCTTGAGGGCATCTTTAGAGCCTGAACACCCCAGGCAGGCTGAAACCACGATCCACAAGGCGATGATGATTCGGATGGATGCACGCATAGGCCAAAACTCCTGTTCCAATTAAAAATTCTTCCGTTAATAGAAGATTTCCCGCAGGGTGTCAAACCATGATATGCGGGCTTCAGGGCAATCGCATATCTTTGAGGTTGAGCAGCAGCGGTGCCGGGCATTTTTATCTCCGGATACGGCCAACCGCCCCCTCAAAAAAAACATATACCATGGCCCTGTGTTGTAAAAAAAACGATTTTATGTGTATTTGCGGTTAACCCGATGCGTGGAGAGTGGCGGACCGCAATCATTTGCCCGGGCCGTTTCCCTTATCACGGGTTGCGGGTTCGTTCGGGTGATCCAAGACAATCAAAAGAGGCGTATGCAATGAAAAAGGGAGATCTGCAAGAGCACATTCTGCGGGCCAGCAAGGAGATCGTGGTCAAATTCATCGAAGTGGGACGCTTGTCGCCCACCAATTTTGCCGAAACCTTCAAAGCGGTCTATCAGGCAATCGACGAGACCATCGCGGACAAACCGGTCGATGGGGCCGCCGACTAAAATTGCAAAGAATAATTGTATCTTCGGAACGGGGCGATCATGCCGCCTTGTCAACGGCGGCCGACGTATCCGGGCTCTGACCCTGATAGCCCGCCGCAGCATTGAACAAATTGTATATATGTTCCATGATCCGGCTCTCCAGAGGATTGCGCCGCGCAGCCTGGTCCCGGTAGGATTTGAGCAGGTCATCGGCCATCGCCCGGAGCTGATCCGCAGGCGCCTCGGCCGAGGCGACCTCTTTGGCCATATCCATGGCCAGCTCTCTGGATTCGTTCTTCAGCGGCAGTTCAAACTTGGTGCTTTTCTCTTCGGCCGGGCGGGGTGCGGCGCCATACTGGTCATAAGAGACGGCCGCCTGGCTCTGCCGGGCCACCACCACCTGACGCTCGTAGGCCATGCTGACCTCCAGGTTGCCGATGGTCTGCAGACCTTGCAGGTTGCCGGCCTTGGCCATCATCGGATCGAGTTTGCCCTCCACAAAATTCTTCATCATCTTGTTGATGGTCTTAAGGACCTTGCGGATCTCCCGGCGCTCGGCTTTGTTCAAATCCCCTTCAACCGTCAGCGTGACGTCACGCTCGTATTGCCCGGCGCCCAGTTCCCCCCATCGGGCATACAATTCATTCTCTCCGTCGGATTTCACCCCTGCGAAAGCGGCATAAAGGGCGGACGCCTGAGCGTCAATTGAAAGGGTGACTTTGTCGCCCTCCCTGGT
>JBFFHG010000774.1:0-2834 GCA_041557055.1 Desulfosarcinaceae bacterium | reverse complement strand
TCAGAGCAAACAGGTTGAATATTATAACAAACAGGAAGTCATGCGCTTCATTACCAAGCTGCAAATCATCTGAATTTTGAGATGGACGCCACTATCCGGATGGCGCCTGAGGAGATCAGTTAAAGAGCAATGCCCAATACCAGAATCCATCCCAGCAATTTGATCTATTTGGTGATTTGCCTGCTCGGAATCACAGCGTTCTTTTGTGTTGGCATTTATCCCAATCTGTCGGCGCTCAAAGATATGGATGAAGATATCTGCGTATTGCAACAAAAAGCCGAGACGCAAACCCTTCTCTATCCGGTCTACCTGAAACTGCTTCAGCAAATAACCCAGAAAGTACCAACGGAATATACCGTGCCCCCGAAAACCAGGATTTCACATAACGACATCAGCCGTATCAACGACCTGTTCAGGCAATTGGCAACCCAAAGCGATGTAACCTTCAAAAGTGCCTTTCCGGATGCCAGCAACTATCTGGAAGATGTGGATGATTTAACCATGAATGTTATTTTCAACGGGGATTTTTTCAATTTGCGAAAACTGCTGCTCGGCATCTGCCAAATGCCGTTTTTGGTATCCATCGACAACATGCGCATCGAAACCCTCGATCAGGAAAAACGCATCAGTTTTAAAATCAGAATCGAACAGGAATAAAGAGTCCGATGATATGACAACCCGCGAAAAAATCATAGTCGCCATCATGTGTCTGACGATCGTTTACGGGGCTTATGAATTATTGTTCGCCCGCAAATCCGGAAAACCCGTCCCCGCCTCTGTGGGGAATCCAATTGGGGAATTGAAATCATTCGTGACAGAGATCGGTCAGAAACTCAACAGCGAACAAAAGGGCAAAGAGTCCCCTTATATCATTACCCGGGCCGGCGCGACATGGGACAAAGATCCATTTATTCATTCAACCGGCCCGCTTCAAAAGCGCCTGACATTGGGCAACCCGGACCAGCAGCAAAAACCGGCTGCTGACCGCCCCGATTTCATCTATTCCGGTTATATGCAATTGGGAACGATGCAAATGGTTATCATCAACGGCATGGAGTATACTGTGGGCGAGTCTTTGACGGACAAATCATTTTACGTTAAAAGCATCGCCCCTCAACAGGTTGTAATAGGCAAAACAACGGGTCTGGAAACCATTCAACTGCCTATCAGGGAATTTGATTCCGGATCAGTGGAATAACTCTATAGCTTGGAAATGGATATGATGCGTTTCAATCGCGACACGTTGTTAGCAATGGTTGTCATCCTGTGGATCGTCGTGGTTGGCGCATGCGCCGGCCAGACGGAGAAAGAATCCGCCTCATTTGATAAATGGCGCAAACTGGCTGAAAAAAGCAAAGGCTATTCGCCGCACGCACGTCAACGATCCCTTGACCTGCACCCAAAAAAGATCGAGACCATTGCCCCCGGCCGACCGGCGGCGGCTCGCCCTTCCCCTTCCCTGCCCCGGCGCAGTATTACGATGAAAATGCATCAAACGGATGTGGCCGTCTTATTGCGCGCTCTTGCCAGAGCCGTGGATCTGAATATCATGATCAACGAAAGCGCCAGCGGTAAAATCAGTATCAACGTCAAAAACGCCCAATGGAATCAGGTTTTTTTGGGAATATTGAATTCCCAGGGATTATCCTACGAATGGGAAGGCGACATTGTTCGCATCATAACTTTTGAGGACCGGGCCCGCAACCTGCAAAATCTGGAGGCTGAAGAAAAAATACTCTTAAAAAAACGGGAACTTGAAATGCAGGCGCCCCTGGTGACCAAAATAATCCCCATTGATTTCGCATCCGCCGATAAATTGAAAGAGAGCGTTGAAAAAATTCTCAGCGCCAAGAAACCCGGAGAGCCGGTGGGTTCCGTTATGGTCAACACCCATACCAATTCCCTTATCGTACAGGCAACACCGGTGGATATCGAACGCATCGTTCCCCTGATCACGGAATTGGACAAACCAACGCCCCAAATCCAAATCGAGGCCCACATTGTGGAAACCACCAGCCGGACAGCACGGGAACTTGGGGTGCAGTGGGGCGGACTCTATTACAACTCAAGCCACAATTATTGGATTGTGCCCGGAGCCAACAACGCAGTCTCGGATGCCACCCTGGGCGCCGGCCTCATCAATCCCAGTCCCTCCACAGCCGTCAATTTCCCGGCTGATATTGAAGATGGCGGCGCTGGTTTCAACCTGGGCCTGATCGCTGAAATGGGAGACCGGATTCTCTCCTTTGAGCTTTCAGCCCTTGAAGAAGAGGGCAAACTCAACATTCTCTCCAGCCCCTCCATCACCACCATAGACAATATCAAAGCCGTCATCGAGAGCGGCTCCCAGGTTCCCATTCAGACCGTGGAGAACGAAAATGTGTCGATCACCTATAAATCAGCAGTTTTAAGCCTTGAAGTAACGCCTCATGTAATCCAGGATAATGCATTGAAATTGGAGATATTAACAACAAAGGATGAAATAGATACAACGTTTTCATCGGCCAATGGCAACCCGGGCATTCTGACCAAAAAGGCGTCCACCAATGTCATTCTGTTCGACGGCCAGACCACCGTTATCGGCGGCCTTAAAAAATCCACCAAACAAAACGTGGACGCAGGGGTTCCCTGGCTCTGGAAAATCCCCGTATTGGGCCATCTCTTTAAAAGCCAGAGCAAACAGGAAGAGATGGAGGAGATTCTGATTTTCATCACGCCCCATATTCTCAAAACACGTCCGCAACAAATGGATCTGCCCCCTGAAAATGAGGCGCCGCCCAACCCCGACGAAAATTGAATCTTCAGCCACAAATGAATGATGAACATTGAAATGG
>JBFFHG010000773.1:0-2838 GCA_041557055.1 Desulfosarcinaceae bacterium | reverse complement strand
CGATACCTGTTCGTCCCCAACGCCGGCGGCCGCCAGATGATCGAGAATAGGGGGGATGATGCGGCTGACCGGGGTGAACCGGGTGTTGTCGTCTGAGATGATCAGCACGCGATCTGTGGGGCGGACCCACTTTTCCAGCGGCGGCTGGCCCAAGGGATGATTTAACGCACAGCCGATGGCGCCGTCCAGATCGGGCAGGGCGGGAGCCGGGCGTGGCGAATACAGTCCCGACAGGTTCTCAACGGGCACGTGAAAATCGAGGGTGGAATTACCGAATGGAATCGTCAATTGAGCCATGGGGCCTCTGCGCAGTTACGTTTTTTACAAACCGAGCCCGGGACGAGACCCGGGCTCCATTCAACGGTTTTACTTGAGTTCTCCGGCAAAAACGGTCTGTTTGATGGTGGACAGCACCTGATCGAGATTATCCTTGCCCACCAGCGTGATGGGCACCATAATTTCTTTGGGCACCGCTTTGCCGTTCAGATGATCGAGCATGGCCTGCATGGATTGCTGCCCCATGAGGTACGGTTGCTGCATGCCCGAGCCAATGAGCTTTCCGTCCCGGATCAACTGGACAAATTCAGGCACGCCGTCAAAACCGGCCACCAGGACCTTGCCTCCCATGCGCGCGGTCTGCACGGCGCGCACGGCGCCCAGCGTGGGATTGTCCGTTTCAACAAAAATGCCGCGCATGTCCGGGTTGGCCGTGAGCATGTCCTGCACATATCTGAAGGTTTCGCTGCCGGTGTAGGTCTGCATTTGTTTGAGGGCGGCTTCCTTGATGCCCGCCTCTTCCATGGCCTTGCGGAAGCCCGCCGTGCGCTTTTGACCATTGGCCCTGGCCAGGCTGATGGTCACCAGGCCCACGGGGCCCTCGTTCCAGCCTTTCTCTTTGAGTTTTTTGGCCATCAGTTTGCCCACGTTATAGGCACCGTCCGTGTTGTCGCTGATGACAAAAGAGACATATTTCCCGCTCTCCGTGCCGATATCTGCGATCACGACCGGAATTCCGGCTTTTTCAGCCAGCGCCAGAACTTTGGGACAGGTCGAAGAGTCGGTGGGTGAGATCATGATCCCCGCAACCCCGCGGGCAATAGCATCCTGCGCATTGGCCAACTGCTTTGCCGCGTCATTGTTGCTGTCGAAGGTGGTCGCTTTATAACCGGCCTTGCGGGCTTCGTCTTCGATTCCCTTGGATAGATAGCGCCAGAAGGGGAGGTCGAGCCCCGGGGTCAGATACGCGAACTCAAGGGATTTCTTCTCGGCGGCCGGTGCGGGACCCGCCAGGGAAAAGAGCATGCATGCGGCCAAAAAAAGAATCATTCCTGTTTTCCATACGTTTGCCATAGGTCACTCCTCAACATGATGAATTAGTATTAATGGGGATTCAGCGATCACTCCGCCCCCCCCTCCAGCCCATATCCAAAGCGGGGTGCAGCATTGACATGTTTCGCTCGGTCGCGCCCCTTTTTCTGATGCGTCACTTTGTGCATTTAAGCCGCCTTGCGTCCGCCGGCGTTAAAGAAGCGGTCCAGCAAAAGGGCGGTAATGATCACCGAACCGATCGCCGTACCCTGCCAGTACGGGTCCACCCCCAGCAGATTCAAACCGTTGCGGATGAGCACCATGATAACGACACCGAGCAGGGTGCCGATGATCGATCCGCGGCCGCCGAACAGGCTGGCGCCGCCGATGACCACCGCGGCGATCGTGTCCAGTTCCAGACCGTTGCCGGCGATGGGATCGATGGAAAGAATCCTGGCGGAAAGAAAGACCGAGGCCAGGGCCGCAAAAAAGCCGCTGACCGCGTAGCACACAATCTTGTATTTGTTCACCGCAATGCCGGCCACTCTGGCGGCCTCTTCGTTGGAACCGATGGCGTAGATACATCGGCCGGCCTTGGATCGTGTAAGAAAGAGCCATACCAGGGCATAGAGGGCCAGCAGGCACAGAAAGTTGAACGGAACGCCTCCCACCGTGGCATTGCCCACGAATTCAATGGCGGCGGGCAGATTGTTGATGCTGCGGGCGCCGCTCAATACATAGGCCTGACTGCGAGCGATGGCCATCATTCCGAGGGTGGCCACAAAAGGCGCCAAACCCGCCCTGGCCACCAGCAGGCCGCTGATCAGGCCGGCTCCGGTACCGGCGGCCAAGCCCGCCAGGATCGCACCCATGGTGCCCAGGGAGTTGAACGTAATGCCCAGCACGATTCCGGCCAAGGCCAGCACCGACCCCACCGATAGATCGATCCCCGCCGTCAAAATGACCAGGGTGGCCCCCAGGCAGGCGATTCCGATCACCACCATCTGGTCCATCAGGTTGAAAATATTGTGTACGCTGAAAAAATGGGGAGAAATCAGACTGAGGATGCCCCCCAGCACCAGGACGACCACCGCCATGCGGATCTCAAGCTGGCCCTTGAGCCAGAGGGCTTTCCAGACGGTTTGGGCCGTTTTTCTTTTTGGCGTGGTTTCTGTCTGTCCGCAGCGTTTGTCTTCATCTGTCAAAGTCATCAATTATCCGCCTCCCTTCCAAGGACACATGTACGAACGACATCCACCACCTGCCCAACTTCCGGGACGGCTGCCGCGCTGCATTGAACTGTGATTCCCACACTGCCCATGGACTGCCCTCTTTTTCCGGTTATCGGAATCAGCAGGGAGTGGGCCCCTTCCTCTTCGATCCAGACCGAATCCGGACAGCCGAGTGCTTTGGAGATGCGGGTCCGGCACAGGGGCAATACCTGTCCGGCGCCGAACCCTGTTTCCAGCTCACAGCCTTCGTCAAATTTATTGAAACAATAGACACGCTCCTGATCCACATAGACCCAAT
>JBFFHG010000772.1:0-2838 GCA_041557055.1 Desulfosarcinaceae bacterium | reverse complement strand
GGCCGCCGGCATTTCAAGCAATGTGCTCTACTTCAATATCAATGCGGATGAAATTCTTGTGGTGGCAACCCCCGAACCGACCTCTATAACAGATGCCTACGCCCTCATGAAAGTGCTGTCGGTGAAGTACGGGAGCGATTATTTCAAACTGGTTGTGAATGCGGCGGCCAACGAACATGAAGCTGACGATGTTTTCCGGCAGATCAGCCTGGTGGCGGATCGATTCCTCAATGTGGAAATCGAATATTACGGTGGAATCGTTATGGATGAAAACCTGAAAAAAGGGGTTCGCCAGCAAAAAGTGGTCAGTGAAATGGCGCCCATGTCAAAAGCCAGCCGCAACTTTTCCGCCATAGCGCGGAAAATTGCCGGTTCCCAGGTTCCGGAAGGCCGCAGGCGCACCTCTCAATGGGGGCTTAAGGATATACCGAGTTGATAGCGTCACGTGTGTCGGTTTTTATCAGTTAAAGGATAACAATTTTTGACGGAGAGAATTATGTCATTGGCGGAAAGTCAAATAAAAACATTGGATAAGCAGGATTACACCCTTCGCAATCAAATTATCTCCGAGTACCTGCCTTATGTCAATCGAATCGTCAATCGGATTGCAACCCATCTGCCGCCCACGGTGGACACGGATGATTTGGTCAATGTGGGCATCATCGGGTTGATTCAGGCCATTGAACGGTATGATCCGGAACGCGACAACAAATTCATGACCTATGCGGTGTTCCGGATAAAAGGCGCTGTCCTGAGTGAGTTGCGCTCAAGAGATTTTCTTGGGCGAACGACTCGTAAAAAGATTCGAAGTCTCGAAAAAGCCTATTTAAAGTTGGAGCAAAAGCTCGGCCGTGACGTTGAAGACATAGAGGTGGCCGAAGAGATGGGCATGGACTTGGACCAGTTTTATCAGGTCAAACGCATGTCCAGCATCTCCTTTGTGAGTTTCGAAGAGATCGGTTACTCCACAAAGGATGAGAAAGAACAGTTTCTAACCAATCTTTTTGGGGGCGACGGTCACGATGCGTTGTCCATGACAACCATCAAAGAGATAAAAACATGCCTGGCAAAACATATTGAACAACTTCCGGAAAAAGAAAAACTGGTCGTCTCCATGTACTACAGCGATGAAATGACCATGAAGGAGATCGGCGCGGTGCTCGATATTACCGAGTCAAGGGTATCGCAGATCCATTCCCAGGCTGTCATTCGTCTGCGCACCAAGTTGCGCAAAGACGGATTGTTGGAAGGGTAAAAAAATCAGAGCAAGCGCCCAAAGGAAGGAAATATAGTCATGACAACCATCAGTTTACCCATCTGGATACTTGTTGCGGCGGTTGGAACACCATGCATCTGTCTGTTCTGGCTGGTCGTATCTCTTATGCGACGCAAGCGCATGACCCGACCGGAATTATCGAAATTTGCCGCAACATCGCAATGGCTTGAGCAAAGGACAGCTCCCGATCAATTTCAGCAGAATCTGATCGGGCTTCAGATCGATGCGGTGTTTAACGGAATGGTTGCCTTGATTGAAACCGAACGGATAAAGCTTAAATCCTTGATGAGCATTAATGCGGCTCCCGGACCTGTTGCGGCACAATCCTGCGGAAACCCCAACAGCAAGGACAAAGAGACATGGGACAGCATGGCCGAAGACAATGCCGCGACCATTGATCAGCAGGTCGCGCAATGGGCTTCGAAAGGGGAAAATCCGACCGGCATCGCAACCCATTTGGGGCTCTCGCTGGCTGAAGTCGAATTGGCCATGAAGATGAGGACCTCCAGAACATCAAATGGGGGGCGTAAACTGGAGGCCGTCGCCTGATGCCGTGCAATAGGCAAATTTTGCCGCTGTTCCAACCCTTTTCAGCAGGGCTGGCTTCCATGGTTCTGAAAAGACGGGGCGCCATAAGCTACTACCCCATGGCATGGTCATTGCAGACTTTTCAATTGGTTAAAACAGGAGCGACTAACGATGAGTGGGACCATATATAAAGCCGGCGCAGGCGCAATACTTCAACAGATAAGGTTGGAAGCCTACGCCAATAATTTGGCGAATGTGAATACCATTGGATTTAAAGCCGACCAACCGGTGTTTCGTTTTGACCCGCCTGAAATTCCGGCCAATACGCCCAACAATGGGACGCGCTTGTCTCCCTATGCCCTGCCTCTGGAATATGTCACCAACCACGAGGCCGGTCCCCTGCGGGAAACCGGCGGGCCCATGGATGTCGCCATTGTGGGCAATGGCTTTTTTGAAGTTCAAACACCCGATGGCGTTCAATACACCCGCAATGGCCGTTTGAGTATCAATGAAGACGGGCTGATCAGCACCACCGAAGGGTGGCCGGTCATGGGGCAGGGCGGTCAAATCTCCGTGGAGGGCGGCCGGATTGAGATCGGTGAAGATGGAGAGATCAAGGTGGACGGAGATGTCGCCGGTACGCTGAAAGTCGTCGATTTCAATGATCCCTCCCGGCTCCGCAAGGCCGGCAATTCGCTCTTTAAAGCCGACGGTCCCGACGCCGGTCCGGCGGAGGCTGATGGCTACAGAATTGCCCAAGGCGCCTTGGAAGCATCCAACGTGAACGCTATTCGCACCATGACTGAGATAATTGAAACCTTAAGGGTGTTTGAGACTTACCAGAAGGTGATTCGTTGCGCAGATGAAGCCACGGCCAAAACAGTGAATGACGTAGGCGTTCCTGCATAAGGGACTGGTGTTTCAATGTTCGATATCGCTCTTTTTTTGATTTTAAATCCGGAACGCTGAATGCTTTTCAAGGAGGTTCCCAAATGATACGCAGCCTATGGACCGCCGCATCGGGAATGCAGGCG
>JBFFHG010000771.1:0-2839 GCA_041557055.1 Desulfosarcinaceae bacterium | reverse complement strand
GGTTTTCGCGAATCCCGGCACACCGGGGCTCCGATTCCGGTGGCCGCCGAAAGCCATCGGCAAACCGTGGCAATCATCAATGATGAAAATCTCTTCCCGG
This sequence comes from Desulfosarcinaceae bacterium, assembly GCA_041557055.1. Lineage (GTDB taxonomy): Bacteria > Desulfobacterota > Desulfobacteria > Desulfobacterales > Desulfosarcinaceae > JARRKU01. The sequence goes on along the minus strand of JBFFHG010000771.1, from coordinate 2,739 downwards.
ACCCCAATTTGACCTTGCTGGCCGGGATCAACCGGCTCAGCGGGAAATCCATGGTATCCCTTGTGGACAAGATCGATTGCTGGATACGCAAAAAAGAAGAGACATCCGCTGTGGGCAAATATGCCGGTGTATACAATGCCGCTCTGGGATTGCCCAAAATTCGAGCCCGGTTGAAAAAACCGTTGGTGGAACTCAACAATGTCAAATGGTTGTTGACCGACACCCAGGACGAAGCCGTCTCCCTGGAAAAAGTACTCATCGCCCAGTTGACCATGGACACTGTGGGGGCATCGCCCCAGAAAGTGGCCAAGATGATCAAGAGCATTTATGGTGACGATTATGCCAGGATAAACAAAACCCTTTTGTCCGAGCGGCTGAATCTCTCTTCCGACCTGCTGGCGGCTGTGGAAAAGCGCGACCCGCAAACCAAGGTCCGGAAAGAGGTTTTGGGAAATCTGCATCAACGCCTGGATCAGGTCAAAGACCATGTGATCGATGAGGTTCGGATCAGCCTGGATTCGGGCCGGGAGACCGGGACCGGCGGCGCCTGCCCTGCGGATGCGGTACATGGCCGGATTTTCAATCTGGTCAATTTTTTCAAAGGGCGTTCAACTGCCCGCAAAAAAATGGTGGGGATGGTCCATCGTCCCATTGAATTCAAACCCCGCGATTATGAGATCCTGGCCAAGGATTTCCGTATCGGATTGGCCGATGCCCGGTCCCTGGTGGAAAAACTCAAAGGCTGTTTTGCCGATGGGGGGCATTTTAAAAAAAGCGGTTTCCATGCCGCCATCAATCATTTCCGGCAATACGAACAAAAAATTTTCGGTTTTCTGTGGCACCACATGAAAGACGCCATTCTTCCCGAGGATCGGATCGGATTTCTCAACTGCCTGCAAGAACTGACCGCCCGCATGAACCAGCCCAACAGGGCGTTTAAAATCCTGCTGGAAGATATCTGCAGCGATCCGGAAAAGATCCAGTTTTCAGACAGCAAGGCGGTCATGCTGGCCAACCTGATGGTGCACCGTCCGGATAAATCTTTGGCTGATTATGAAATCACCCCCGAAGATATTGTGCTCAACCGCCGCAACCTGGATCCCATGGTGGTGCAGTACGCCGCCTGGCGTATCGATAAGGAGCGCGAACAATTTTTTACCAAAGTCAAGACCATCCACAACAAATTATCGGAAGCCTTCTGCCTGGGGGAGACCAGCGAAAAGCATATCCCCGCCTCGGCTCTGCTCAACCTGGAGCGTGAACTGTACATTTTTCTCTCCATGGTGCCGTGCGATACCGGTAAGGCCATCCTGCGATCGGCGGTCAGTGAATACGGCGATCCCGGGACCGAGATTTACCATCTGAAGGAGAGCGATAACTTCATGGGCGGATTGATGCAGAATCTCAGGGTGGCTTTGCGGGGGGTGGGCAGCGTCGGTTCCCTTCAGGATATCGCCATGCTGGAAGCCGTCAAGTCGCACAACGAGGATTTTCAACGCCTGAAAAACGACCGCCAGTTTCGTGCCCAGGCCCGCCAGGTCACCGAATGGGCCGATGAAGCCATCAAGATCATCAAATTCCGCTGTTGATACGGCGCGGTTCCCTGTTTTTTTTATGCCGGTCCAATGGGGCGGCCGCATCCTTCGGGAAATCCAAGTTCTTTAATAAAAACGGCTTGAAAGCGTGCATCGGTGGAGAGATTAATGGGTTGAATCCGGCCGGCCAGTTCATTGAGATGGGCTGCCGTTCCGGGGTCCATGGCGGCCAGGAGAGCCCCGGCCCCGGCAGCGTTTCCGGCCGTTTCCACCGGCACCTGGTCAGGGAAGAGGCCCACGGCGCGCGCATCGGTGATATCCATATAATTGCCCATGGCGCCGGCCAGAATGATTTTATGCGGCCGATGGATGCCCGCATGTTTGCATAGCATCAGAATGCCGGCTGCCACGGCGGCTTTGGCCAGTTGCATGGCGCGCACATCTTTTTGATATAGCGCCACGGCGCGTCGCTTAGGTTTGCCCTGGGCGGGCGTCAGACGGAAACGGCTTTCCCGGTGGCTGTTGGCAACAAGGTGCCGGCTGCCGCATTCCGGGTTAAAGGCGCCGTCCGGACGGACAATGCGGTGCCTTACCATGGCCGCCACCGCCGACATGAACCCGGCGCCGCAAATTCCCGCAGCCGGAGCGGAATTGCCGCCGGTTGCCTGAATGATCGACAAATCGATGCGGTCCTGGACGGGATCATAGAACACCCGGTCAATTGCACCGGGCATGGCCTGCATGCCGTGGCGGATATTGCCGCCCTCAAAGGCCGGACCGGTGGCGCTGGAGGTGGCGAAGAAGCCGGTTCGGGATTTGAGGAGCAGCTCGCCGTTGGTGCCCAGGTCGGCCAGAAGGGTGCCCGGCGGTGATTCGTCCAGCCGGGTGGCCACCGCAGCGGCCAGAATGTCACAGCCGAGAAATCCGGAAATCAGCGGCGGCGTTTCAACGACTGCGTCCGGCTGAACCTGAAATCCCAGGTCGCCGGCCCGTATCTGCCGGGACTTGGTGAAGGCGGGTTCAAAGGGATAAAGACCGATGGGCGCGGGGTCCGCACCCAACAGGAGGTGGATCATGGTGGTGTTGCCCACCACGGTAATTTTGTCGATGCTCTGGGCGGGCGCCTGTTGCCGCCGGCAGATCAGCGCAACAGCCCAGTCGATGGTTCTGACCGCCAGCTCCTGGATACGTTTCAGGCGGGAAG
>JBFFHG010000770.1:0-2849 GCA_041557055.1 Desulfosarcinaceae bacterium | reverse complement strand
GATCGCCCTGGCACAACACTGCTTTCTGTTTATCGGCCGGCCCGTACTCTCCATCGCCGCCATTTTGTTCGCGCTTTTATGGGGCGCCGGAATGGGCGGAGCGGCCAGCCGCCGGGTGTCCGCGGACCGGCTGGGCCGATCGCTCTCTTTGCACTTGCTGGCCATCGCGCTTCTGTTGTCCGGCTTGATTGTCATGCTTCCAATGCTGTTCAAGCTGCTGCTGGGCTATCCGCTGCCCATGCGACTGGCGGCGGCGGTCACCTGCATGGGGGCTGTGGGGTTCGCCATGGGGTTCCCTTTTCCTATGGCACTGCGTCTGCTGCGCAACCTGTCGCTGGACCGCTGGATCCCATGGATGCTGGGGTTGAACGGGGTGAGTTCCGTTCTGGGGTCGACCCTCTGTGTCGCTGTCGCCACCACCATGGGGACCACACAATCCCTGTGGCTGGGAGCAAGTTTCTATTTTTCCGGTTGTTGTATTCTGAGGTTCCTGTTTGAACCCTCGGGAAAAATATAGCGGACGATCTTTTAAACCATAAAGGCTTCAACGTCGGGAAAACTTTTTCTCCCTCCTGTTATCCGCTCGTTCATCAAATCCAATTGCGAAACAGCGAGCCCCAAGAATAAAATCAATCTTCATAAATCACCGTTAGCCAGCTATCAAGACCCTAACCCGGAGGGCCTCAGAGTCAGGGCGCAAGAGTGATGCCGTAGCGATCTACTGCAAATCCTTGGCAACGCGGGATCCGGAGTCCTCCGACTTTGCCGCAGGGGAAAAAAGATGGCGTAAAACAGACCCGATTCTTACATGCACCTCGGGAAAATTGCCGGAGGATGCCCCAATTCAGCGCTTGTTCAATACCCACAAGGGACTGATATCTCTCCGCCATCTTTTTTATGCAACGACAGGGAAACGCCAAGGGCCGATTGCCCCTATTATCCAAGGCATCAACCCCATTCTCTTTTATAATGCTATCCTTTAATCGACTGAAACAATACCGGCACAACTTTGTCGGCAAATTCAGGGTCCAAAGACACCGTCTCGCCTTGAACTTGTACCAGCTCATCGCGCACCTGGAACATTCCGTCGCTGAATTTGTTTTCGATATCGACAAACTTCTGAGCTGCGCCAATGGCACCGCCGGACTGTATTTTGGCGACCTCCCAGAGCGGGGATACGATGATGGTTTTGTATTTATCATCATCAATGACATCAGATGGTTTTAGGTCTTGGAACAATTCGATCTTTTCCTGAACCACGGGACCCAGCTCTTTTTCAAGCTTTTCTACCGCTTTTTCCATGGCTTTTTCTTTCAGATTTCCAAACATAATGATCTCCTTTTTCAATTGATTTTTCATTATTAGACGGGTCGCAAAACAGCCCGTACCACGCGCACGGTTTGGGATTGGTACAAAGTCGTATTGCAATGGCTGCCGCGCCAACAGCGGGGAAACAACGGTTATTTTTTGTCAATTTCCAAAAACCCAAAATTTCTGAACACCCGGGCTCAAAGAGCGTTCGGGTTATTTAAACCATTATCTGAATCGGCAAGATCCAGTTTGCCCGTAATGCGATTGGCCATGGGGGCGTTGGTTACTGAATCTGCGAATCCCAAATACCATGTTTGACATTTACAGGATCAGCGGGGAGGCGTTTCTAATTCAACAGGCGATTGAAAAAATGTCACTTCAGCCTTTCAGGCAAGACTGATGCTTTCTTGAAACCGTGGGTGGGGGGTGCCGGGAAGCCGCCCCCCGCCTGAACAAGCATTCTCAATGTTTAAATCTAAGAATGCCTATATCACCCGGGCAAATATCATTGACGTTGTTTTTTTTCAAGAGGTAATCGTTTTTTTGAAAATCTTATGATAAAAACACCATCAACGATTGCACTTAAAAGAATGCTGATTTATTTGCGTAAATGAGCAGTTCGTTATAAACCACATCAATTATTTTTTGCAGATGACTGTCTGTGGAATGAATCAATCCCACTTCCCGGCTTATCACGGGGGAACCAAAGGGAAGGATCTTGATCCTTGAATGATCCGGTGGTTTTAAGAAAATTTCCGGACAAATGCCGACTCCCAACCCCCGGGCAACCATATCCGGCACCATGCTGAAGGAGTCTACCACATATTTTATATCCGGGATGATCTTGTCATCAGACAGGCATTTGTCAATGCTGCCCTTATTATCGCAATATCTGGTACTGTGGATAAAGGGCCCTTCCTGAATAAGTTCGATATAATTCCTGCCCGCATAGGTTAATGGGGCCAGCACAAACATTTGTTCATGACATATTCTGCGCCACACGATTTTTCTCCGGGAAACCGGGCCAATGACAATGGCAAAGTCAGACTCTCCATTGATGACTTCTTCGACAAAATCTTCGGACACCTTTCGCTTGCTGGAGATGATCACCTTTAATTTGGGGTGGGTGTATTGGAGTTTTTGCAAAATTACAGGAAAGGTAGTGGTCAGGAAACTGGTAATTACCCCAGCCTTTATGGTCTGCCATTCACCTGATTTGGTAAACGTACTTTGAAACCGCTCCTTTAAATGCAGGATTTGCTTGGCTGTCTGGGCAAAGGCCTGGCCCGTCTGGGTTAATTTGATTGGCCGGGTACTACGGTTAATCAGCTGCTGGCCAAGACTTTCTTCCAACTCCTTTATCTGCTGGCTTACCGCAGCCTGGGTCTTCCCTTCTGACTCTGCGGTCTTTGTAAAACTTTTGCTCTGGCAAATGGATAAAAATGTTTTTAAAGACCGGAAATTCATGTTCATCCCCCCCCCACCCATCACCATATCATCATCAATATTTATTTTATTATAAGAATACCAATTATGAT
>JBFFHG010000769.1:0-2849 GCA_041557055.1 Desulfosarcinaceae bacterium | reverse complement strand
GCTGCGGCCATGGCCTTTGGTTTGCCGCTCTATCGTTACCTGGGCGGTGTCAATGCCCGGGTACTGCCGGTTCCCATGATGAACGTCATCAACGGGGGGGCTCATGCTGCCAACAACCTCGATATTCAGGAGTTTATGATTATCCCCTTTGGCGCCAAATCCATATGCCAGGCTGTTCAAATGGGTGCCGAGACCTTTCATGCCTTGAAAAAAATATTGAAAAGCAAAAGCTTGAATACGGCGGTGGGCGATGAAGGCGGGTTTGCGCCGGATCTGGGCTCCAATGAAGAGGCCCTGGCCTTGATTATTGAGGCCATTGAAGCCGCCGGCTACAAACCGGGCAAAGATATGGGGCTGGTCCTGGATGCGGCCGCCAGCGAGTTTTTCAGCAAGGGCAAATATGAACTCAAGTCCGAAAACCGCAAATTGAGTGCCGAGGAGATGATCGACTACTATGCCCAGTTGATTGAAAAATATCCCATCCTTTCCATTGAGGACGGTTTGGCCGAGCAGGATTGGAAGAGTTGGGCGCTGATGACCGAGCAACTGGACGAAGTGATTCAACTGGTGGGCGATGATGTGTTTGTGACCAATCCGGCCATATTGGCCAAAGGCATTGAAGCCGGGGTGGCCAACTCCATTTTGATCAAACTCAATCAGATCGGAACGGTCACAGAGACATTGGATGCTATCGAGATGGCCAATCAGGCTGGCTATACGACCGTAATCTCCCATCGTTCGGGCGAAACCGAAGATACCTTCATCGCCGATTTGGCTGTGGCGGTGAACGCCGGACAGATCAAGACCGGCTCCATGTCGCGGACAGATCGCATTGCCAAATACAATCAACTGATCCGGATTGAAGAGGAGTTGGGCGCTGCAGCGCGTTACGGGCAGGATTATTTTATCGGTGACTGATATTTTTTTTTATGCCCAATTTACAATAGCCGCTATCCGGCACTTTCAATCAATCGCACTGGAGATGGTGCTATGATGTCGGTTTTTTCGTGGTTTGCCCGCCGGTTGGGGCAAAGGGTGCTTGTGGGGTTGCTGGGAGCAACGGTGGCAGGATGCATCGGGGGTCTTTGGGTTGGATCAGCCAGCGGTTATATACTGCAAGGCCCCCACCTGCTGGCGTTGATGGCCGAGAGTTTGAGCGGTGCAAAGACATTGCGGGTGGAGCAGCAGGTTACCATAGAGGACCCGGCCATTGCCAGCGAGCCGGTCATCTTGAATGAAACCCTGAGCTTTATTTTCCCTGGGCAGTTCCGGTCTGAAATCGTGCATGAAAATACCCGGCGGATTCAGGTCGTTTCAGACGGGCAGACCTTGACCGTTGTGGATAACAAAATCGTCAGGAATCCGGAGGGGCGCTTTGATCGCTATAGAGACCTTTTGCTTTACAACTCCCCCAACCTGCTTCACAAAACCCTTTCCATTCAGGGTGTCGATGTCGGGATTTCCAGCCTGGGGCGGTTGGGGGACAAAGTTGTCTATGTGATCGGCGCCCACTATCCAGATGAATCGGTTTCCCAGGTCTGGGTGGATAGGGAAAAATTTGTGCCCCTGCGCTGGGTGACTGTCCGGGCAGGTGGCGATCCGACCCAAAATGTGGATCGCTGGGAATTTATTTACGCCGGTTGGCAGAAAGTGGATGGCCTCTTTTATCCCTTTAGAATTGAGACCTTTCACAACGGCCGGCGTATCCGCCGGATACGTGTGACCAAGGTGGATGCCAATGCGACGATTGACCCATCGTCGGTCAATATTGCCCATTTACAGACCGTTTATCAGATGCAAGAGGCGCCAATGCCGTCTGACGGTCAATCGTCATCGGAGATTGATGAGGTGCAGCGCACCATAGAGGCGTTTAAAAAGAAATTTGAACCTTGATAACAAAATTAAAATTGAGTTGAAGTAAGAAGGGGATTTAGAACACATGAATGGTAAAACAGCCAAATATATTTTTGTAACCGGGGGCGTATTATCTTCTTTGGGAAAAGGTCTGGCATCGGCGGCCATGGGAGCACTGTTGGAAAGTCGGGGCTTAACCGTGACCATTCAAAAACTCGATCCCTATATCAATGTCGATCCCGGCACCATGAATCCCTTTCAGCATGGAGAGGTTTTTGTTACCGATGATGGGGCTGAGACCGATCTTGATCTGGGCCATTACGAACGCTTCACCCATGCCCGATTGGGAAAGAACAATAATTTTACGACGGGAAAAATTTATGATCGGGTGATTTCCAAAGAGCGGCGCGGTGATTACCTGGGCGGAACCGTTCAAGTCATTCCGCACATCACCGATGAGATAAAAGACAGCATCCGGCTGGTTTCCAAAGATGTGGACGTGGCCATCATTGAGATCGGCGGGACCATCGGTGATATCGAAAGTCTGCCGTTTTTGGAGGCCATTCGCCAGTTCCGGGCCGATGCCGGCAAGGAAAACGTGCTTTATATTCACTTGACCCTGGTGCCCTATATCGGAACGGCCGGTGAACTCAAGACCAAACCGACCCAGCACAGCGTGAAAGAGTTGCGCAGTATCGGCATTCAACCCGATATCCTGCTGTGTCGCACAGATCGTTACCTTTCCGAAGATATTAAATCAAAGATCGCCTTGTTTTGTAACGTAAGCAACGATGCCGTCATTACCGCAAAAGATGTGGAGTGTATCTACGAAGTGCCCCTGGTGTTTCATAAAGAGGGGTTGGACAGCAAAATTGTGGAGCTGCTCAATATCTGGACCAGAAACCCCAGGTTGGAAGATTGGGAAAGACTCTGCCGTCAAATGAAAAACCCGGAATATCAGGTAACCATCGCCATCGTCGGCAAGTACGTCGATT
>JBFFHG010000768.1:0-2850 GCA_041557055.1 Desulfosarcinaceae bacterium | reverse complement strand
GTGAAAGACCTCCTGTCCGGCGTTTTTATTACAATTAACCAGCAGGCGGTATCCGTCTTCGGCAATGCCTTCCCTAAGCGCGATTTGTTGAGCCACTGTAAACATATGTCCGACAAGTTGCTCATCTTCGATGCGAATGTCATTGACCGTTGGGATCTCTTTGTTGGGTACGATGAGGATGTGGATGGGGGCCTGAGGTTCAATATCGCGGAAAGCGGTTACTTGTTCGTCCTGGTAAACGATATCGGCTGGAATGTCACCTGCGATAATTTTTGAAAAAATAGTGGTCATGGGGTCTCCTCCTCATTCTGGCATCGGGTCTCTATTAACTCTTATGGTTTGCGTAAAAATAATTTCATATATTATATACATCCCGGCTTCAAACTGTTCCGATACGATCTTCGATCGCGCCTGATCTTGGCTTTAGCCCCAAAATAGCTTGCTATTACTGTGGCTTTGCAATCTCAGGATGCATTCCGGTAATTTGAGTACCCCATAACAGACCATAATATCATTTTTTTTGCAATTTTTATTGTACGAAAAAGCCCCGCAACGCAACGGTCTGCAGGGCTTTTGAACTGTTTTTCGATTGCTTTTGACGATCAAGGGAATCGGATACCTGTCTTGGCGTTTATCCGTTTTTAAGCTTCAGAATATGGCATACACCTTCAATGGCTTCGGAAATGCTGATGTTTTCCGTGTTAATCAACAGGTCATAATAGATGGGATCACAGATCTCAGTGTGAAAATATTTGCGGACAAAAGCGCGACGGTTTGATTCGGTTTTAAGAATTCTTCGTTCAGCCTCTTTCAATGACAGGTCGAATTGCTCAGCGACTTTGCGTGCCCGAAACTCTTGCGGCGCGATGACCCTGAGGCGGAACGTGGTTTTAGACGGTAAAATGAAATTGGCGCCACGGCCTACCAGGACGGCATTGCCGTGCTTGCCGATGGCGCTCACCACCTTGAGCAAGTGCTGAAGATATTCATCCGGCCAAAGATGGCGTTTGTGCACAACCGCTGCGACCCAGTCTTCGAGCATGCTTAGCCCTTTTTCATCCAGGCTTTCGAGCACCCGGGCGCTCACTTTTGCGCTTAAGGCCATTTCGTGGATCATTTCCTGATGGAAAAGATCGAAATTCAGGCTTTCGGCAAGGCCCTTGGCGATCAGTCTGCCCCCGCTGCCCGGCTCCCGTGAAACGGTCACCATTGTAATAGCTGCAGTTTGAACGGGTTTCTCTTTTTGGCTGAATTCCCATTTTTTCACTTGCTCGTCCACGATTTGTTCTATGGAGCGTCTGCGCGCAATCATGATAGCCTCCTTTCGACGCATGGACACCTGCGGATATTCATGCGGATGTGCCGGGATGGTTTAATCGTTTAGATTGAAATGGCGGTGGATCACCGTGGTCGATTGAGGTGCGGGCGTCAAAGTAGGAGGAAAAGATCGAATCAAGAAAAAATGGCACAAAAGGGTTCCGAATATAAGCATGCGAGCATGAGCGGTTCTTTAGAAATCCGGCTAAATAATAGTCTATTTGCGGTTGGCAGGGTTGTCAAGGGGTTAGGGTGCCGTCGGCAGGGCAGGTCCGGAAGTTTGGTTTTATGTTCTCTTGGCCCCATTTCTTTCCGATTGCAAGCGGATTAAATGGTCTCTTTTCCACGGCTTTCTGGTATCCAAAGAGCGGTTGCGCCATTGGCAGGAATTTTGGCGGCAGACCGGGCATTGATTTTGGTCGCAGGGGTCCATATGAACCAGCACACTGGCGTTGCCTTCAAAATGATTGACGAGTAAAAGCTCGACCGCTTTGGCTTCACCATGGCCGCTATCCATGGAAAGATCTTTCGGCAGAACCAGATGAAGGTCAATGTGGATCAGATTGCCGGCCCGCCAGGCCCTCAACTGGTGGATATCGATCCATGTCGGCCGGCGGTGTTGCTCCAGGATCTGAGCTATTTTATCCAACAGCAAGGGGTCGGAGGCGTCCATGAGCCTTGCAAATGATTGCCGCACCAGTTGGCCGCCCGTAATAAGGATATTGATTCCAACGAGGCAGGCGACAGCGCCGTCCAGCCAGAGTCGGCCTGTGAAAGAAACCAGTACCAAGCCAACGAGCACACCGCCGGAAGTATATACGTCGGTGAGTATGTGCTGGCCGTCTGCAGTCAGGGCGATGGAGTCTGTTTGTCGTCCGACCCGCAACAGGGCGATGCCCAACAACAGATTGACCACAGTGGCTGCAAATAATATGGCCAAGCCCTTTTCGAGGTTGGGAAGATCATGCGGATGCAATAAATGTCGGATGCCGGTATAGAAAATTCCTGCTGCGGCCACAATGATCAGGGCGCCTTCGAATCCAGCAGAAAAGTATTCTATTTTCCCATGGCCATAGGGATGTTCCGTATCCGGGGGTTTGGCCGACATCCAGACACTGAGCGTTGCAAAAGCGCCGGCCGCCACATTGATAATGGATTCAAGGGCATCTGAAAGTACCGCCGAAGAGTGGGTGAGGTGATAGGTGAGAAATTTGGCCCCCATCAGCGCTATACTAACGGCAAGGGAGAGCACAATCATCTGCATACGCAGTTTCTGCTGGGCTGTGTTGTGTGATCCTTTGGATCTTTGATTCGTTTTTTGAATATTGCCCGGCATTTTCCCACCTGTTTCTTTTAGCGTGGATAAACGCCACCTTAGATTGTTGGTGTCAAAATTACAACTTGAGAAAAGGGCGGGCGGTGATGAATATTAATAATATTCACCGGCTTTGATAACATAAAGCCCTGACCCGATGAAGTAATCAGTGTCGGGAACCCTATAAATAAAAATGAATTTCCGGATTGGTTTTGTTT
>JBFFHG010000767.1:0-2853 GCA_041557055.1 Desulfosarcinaceae bacterium | reverse complement strand
TAAATAGAACTCATTTCCCGCCAGTTGAGTTTCAAATCGCTTTTCCGTTACCCCTTTGTTCATCAATGCCGGGACAGGCTGAAACTCAAACGATAATTTATTCTCAGCCTTAGAATCCGGGATGGAAGGGTTTCTTTTGGGAACCGGAAGCCAGAAGCGCTGCCTTTCAAACGGATAGGTGGGCAAAGGAATCCGCTTGGGTTTTTGATCCGGATACAAAAGCGGCCATGGGATTTTAGCTCCTGCCACCCAGAGTTTTGCCAATTGCGTCAGTGCCTTGTCACGACAAAGGGTTTCCAAAGAATCCTTTGAAGCTCCCTGTTCATCCTCTTTGGCATCCTTGGCCTGATTTTTGGATAGGATTCCTTTGTAGCATGGCCTGACCGGAGGATGATCCTGACAATACTGATCCAGCGTTTCCAGAAGTTCCCGGTGTCCTGCGGCGGTAAATGCCAACCGGGCATCCATTTCTTCCCGGCCGAGTTGCAATGTATAGGCCAGATTAGATAAGGAAACAGCCTCACCAAACATGCCAAAACCATCTTGGCTTAGAAACGACAGCATTTTCCCGGCATATACTTTTAAGCGATCCTCACTTTTTGCTGACACGACGAACAAAATTTGTGAACCGCCGTCACGGCTGATTTCCTGCTTTGTTTCATATTTTTCCACTACCATATGACCATTGGAGCCGCCGGCTCCAAATGAGCTGAGGCCGGCCCTCAAGGGACACCCTATCTTTTGGGAATTTTCAACCATAACAGGATTTTTCCACTCTGTTAACTGGGTTGATACATAAAAAGGTGATGCGTGAAAGTTAATATGGGGATTTAAGGTTTCCGAGTGAATGGAAGGCACGATTTGTCTGTACTTCATTTGTAATAATATTTTTGTCAAACCGGCAATTCCCGCGGCTGATTCCAAATGCCCTATATTGGATTTCACAGATCCGATGGGGATGGACTGCCTTTTTAAACGGCATCCTTCAAATGCCCTGTTTAACCCGTTTATCTCAATGGGGTCCCCAAGAGAAGTACCGGTTCCATGGGCTTCCAGATAACTCAATGTGGTCGGGTCAATCCCTGATCGCGTAAAGGCTTCTTTGATCAGTTCTCCTTGGCGTTTGGGGTTGGGGACGGTGTATCCGTTTGTTTTCCCGCCGTGATTGATGGCAATCCCCTTGATAATTGCATAAACATGGTCACCATCAGCCAGGGCTTTTGACAATGGCTTCAAAAGGACGGCCCCCACACCTTCACCGGGGACATACCCGTCCCCGCCCTCACCAAAGCTCTTGCATACCCCTGTGCTGGATAAAAAACGCCCTTGACATAATTGGATATATTTACCGGGATGCACAGAGAGATTCACCCCTCCGGCAAGGGCCAGATCCGACTCTTTTCTTTTAATGCTTTCACAGGCCAGGTGAATGGCGGTTAATGAAGAAGAGCACATGGTATCAATGGCCATGCTGGGTCCATGGAAATTGAAAAAATAAGATACCCGATTCGCTATTGAAGCATAGGAGCCGCTGCCCGCCATGGGCCATTCTTCACCTGCCGCCTTGGTTTCCAGCAATTGGTATTGCCCGTACATAACGCCGACAAACACGCCGACAGATGCGTCGGCCAAGGAATCCCTTGTATAACCTGCATTTTCAATTGCATTCCATGCCGTCGCCAGAAATATGCGTTGTTGAGGATCAATGAATACCGCATCACCCGGTGACATATTAAAGAACAACGGATCAAATTTGTCCGCATCTTCAATAAATCCTCCCCATTTACAATAAGGGTTACCCCATTTTTTACCGTCGGGCTCAAAATATTCATTATAATCCCATCTTTCTCCGGGAATCGTTGTTATACAATTTTTGCCGTTTTTCAGATTGTCCCAGAATTCGTCCAAATCCTTGGCTGCAGGATAGCACCCGGAAAGTCCGACAATAGCGATTTCTCCTATATCATTTAAATCATCCTTTTCTTCAAAGCGGTTTGTCTGAACTTCCTGGATTTCTTCTTCATGGTCATCTTCGAAATCCGGATTTCTTATCTTTGCCAAATTGTCTTGCCTCTTGCCCAGACGAATGACTTTTTCCCGATGATTGTCCAGAAAGTAGCAGGCAAGGTCATGAATGTTAAGATATTCAAACAATAAGGTTTTGGACAGGTTCCCGAATTCTGGTTCCAGGGCCTTTGTCAGTTCAATAACCATCACGGAATCAATCCCGTACTTCTCCAGCATATACCCAGGATCAATTTTATGTTCAGGGATCTTTGACACCTCTGAAATTGTTTGAATCAGGTAATGTTCTATGATTGGGTACAGGGTCTCTTTTTCCGGATTTTTCAATGGGGAGGGACCATTTTCCGTATCCTCGGTCAGGGTTTCAATTGTATTTGCATGTCGATTGTGCCCCTGCTGCAAAAAACGTTCGATGTCGTATTGTTTCCCTTTAATAACGATAATGTTGGAAATATCGGCATGCAGCGATGTTAAAAAAGTCGCGGTACCGTTGTCTTGATCCAGGGGAAACAACCCGGATTTTTCCGCTGTTTTCACTAACCGGGAATCCACACGCATGCCGCCATCGCTCCAAAGCGGCCAGTTAAACGAGATGGTCTTTCCGGACCGTTTTTTCATTTTCCGCAGGGTTTCACGAAAATTGGAAAAATGATCCATAAAAGCATTTGCATAAGCATAATCAGCTTGCCCAACATTGCCGGCAACAGCGGAAATCGAAGAGAACAAGGCAAAAAAATCCATATCCTCTTTGCTTGTCAATTGGTCCAGATATAATGTGCCCCATACTTTGGGAGCGATGACAGCCTCGATTTCTTTCCTGGTTTTTTT
>JBFFHG010000766.1:0-2856 GCA_041557055.1 Desulfosarcinaceae bacterium | reverse complement strand
TCAATACCCTTGTTCTGCATCAATGTCCGGATCAAACCGATCTCGGGAAAACCTTCCACCGTACCCACGAAAATATTCGGGTCTTTGAGCTGCAGTTGGAACATCAGTGCGGCATAGAAGGCATTGGCGGGGTGATGGGTGCCGTGCCCCATGAGCACAACGGCTTCGTCTTTGGCGCGTTCTTTGGGGATGATTCCCAAAACGGCATCCACGGTTCGCTGCATATCTTGCTGAGTGAACATCATCGGCGCGCCCAGCATGATTTGCCGGAACGCGGCCATGGCCTTAAAAGCATCAACGGTTTGTTTCAAATCGTCATATTCCGCCCCACCAATGGTATGCAGTGATTGAACAGCCACATGGGTGAACTTTTCATCCTGCATTCTGGCCAGGGCCACCTCGGGTGAGTCCAGGATTTTACCTTGCCTGGCGAGTTTTTCACGGATGATATGGGAGGTGTAGGCCCAGCGGACCGGAATCCCTGCATATTCGGTTTTGACCTTGCGGTCGATATTTTCAAAAGAGACTTGGGCCGAAGCTTCACTGGATCCGAAGGCCACCAGCAGGATGCCCACCTTTTTGGTCTCTTTGTGATTCTGACCGCCTGAAGCAAAGCAATTTGCGACCATTAGAAATAGGATAAAAAAAACAATGATTCCTGACAAGCCTTTTGTGTTCATCTCTTTCTCCTTTTTAAAATTAGATTTGAAGTGATCCATGTTAGATACCGGGATACTTTTTATAAACCACAGGGTTCACAGCGGCAGAGCCTTTGGCGCAGTCGTTGCCGTGGCCCCCGGGATCTCTTCCGAATACCTGCAACGGGGAATGACATCCAGCGCGGCCGCCGTATGGCGGCAATACAGTTCAATGATATCCGGATGGCACCCCAGCCCTTGTCGCTCCAGCGCCACCTCAATACCTGCGGCCTCAAACTCCGATTTCCAGGAATCCTCTTCTCCGGCCAGATCTTCTTCGAAATGGACCCCGGCCACAAGCATGCAGGGCACCAGGCGGACCCGACCGTATCCCCCGGCAATAACGGCCCGGACGATGGTGTCGCATGCCGGATAGCCCTCCTCCACAGCACCCATATGCACCTTGGCGCCGAAGCGGTTCTGAAGCATATATTGCAAAGCGGTATAGGTGCTCCAGCCGGGATGATCCGTGCCATGCCCCACAAGCACCACGGCCTCATTGCCATCGGCCTCGATCATGGGTGTCAATGCCCGAACCATGGCTTGATAATCTTCAACACCGCACAGCAACGGCAACCCCATGCTTGTCCGGATGTCGGGATGATCCGCTTCACCCGCCAATCGATAGAATTCATGGCCGCAGATTATGTGCAGACTCTGAACCACGACCCACCGGTGACCGGCCGCCGCCAACGCCGCCAGCACCTGATGGGGGTGGCGGCGATGAACGGTGGATTTTTGCTTCAGCCGGGCCTTAACCATGCGCGATGTATAGGCCCAGTGAATTTCATGCCCGGGAAAACGATGCTGATAAACGCCGGCCATCTGTTCGTAGGTTTGAATGGCCCGGCTGGTGGTGCCGAAAGCCGCGAGCACAATGGGCGTGTTCATTGATCTTGCCTCCTTAAAAATCCATATTCGCACCGGCCGTCACCCGGAATCCTTCGTCAGGATACCCGTAATGGCTTTCAAATGCTTCGTCCAACAAATTCTCTATATGGAAAAAAAGCTCCAGATCACATTTATGTATGTGAAGGGGCTGAATGAGCTTGAGATCCACTGTTTGGTAAGCGTCTATCATTTTCCCCGCCGAATTCTCCAAATCGCTGAACTGATCGCTTGCGGCGGTAAATGTCGTCTCTGTGCGGGTCTTGGTGGGCAACGTCCAATGAAGCGAAACCCGCAGCTTGTGATCAGGGGTGTAGGATAACGCTTTGTCATCTTCCCGGTTCCTGGTCTGCTGCCATATGTAGCTCACATCTATCTTGGCACCAGCGCCCAGCCTCCAATTTGCAACGGCTTCAAGCCCCTGCCGATAGGCCCCGTCGATATTGACCGGACGTTTGATCAGGTCCGCCCCCTCTTCGTACCCGATCAGATCGTCACTCTCTTCACGAAAGAGCGTAATTCCGGATGTCCGCTCTTTTGCAAAGCGTTGACTGACGCCCGTGGAGATCGACCAGACGCGCTCTTCCTTCAAGTCGGGGTTGCCGCGCACCTGGTCGATGGCGCCGTGACTGGGTTGATAGAGCTGACCAAAGGTGGGGACATTGACGGCATATCCGGCATTGATCTTCACCATCGTGCCCTTGCCCAGAGAAAGGCTCACACCGGCATTGCCCGCCGGCTGAAAACCGAAATCGGAGATATAATCGCACCGTCCACCCAAAGTGGCGGTCAGCGAATCGTAATTGCGATCGCCCTGCACACCGAAAACAGCCTGTTCACGATGGTGATCACCGCTCAAAGTATGCTCGATACGATCCTGTGCGGCGCCGGCGGTCATCCGCAACGCCCATTCGTCCTGCGCGCCGTTCCAACGGGTCTCGTTTTTCAATCCGTAGGTCAACGCGTCAAGAATGGAAACCAGGCCGGTCTGGGATTTGTCTTCCAACCGTGTCATATCCAGATAGGTTTTGAGGTCGAAATCACCGTCTTGACCGCAAACGCCCTGGGCACGCAAATCCAGCCCCCCCTTTTTGTAGGATTGGCGGGCATCGGGGGTGGCGTTGTAAGTCGGGCCGGGTGATCCGTGTTCGGATTGGTAATAACGGCCGTTGAGATCATACTGGGTGGTTTGCGCATCCGGCAAATCCCAATGGACGCTCAGACTGCCGTTGTCGCGGTCGCTGTTGGTCCGGTCGCCGTCGTAGTGATT
>JBFFHG010000765.1:0-2857 GCA_041557055.1 Desulfosarcinaceae bacterium | reverse complement strand
GAACATTGGGTTTTTGAAAAATGGGTGAATTTTTCAGACTCAACAAATAGCTCGTCAATGAGGTTTCAAAAGTTTCCGTGTCTCCGAAAACGATCCCTTCAATGGTCACGGAGCCAATGGCGGAGTTGATGTTTTTGGAGCTGTTTTGGGCAAAAAGGGCATCAATGTTCAACAATCTGATATTCGACGGCGTTATTTGGGATATTTCCGCAACCACGGCAGCCGGGGTATAGCGGTGGACA
The DNA here is from genome assembly GCA_041557055.1 of Desulfosarcinaceae bacterium. GTDB lineage: Bacteria > Desulfobacterota > Desulfobacteria > Desulfobacterales > Desulfosarcinaceae > JARRKU01. Next base: position 2,615 of record JBFFHG010000765.1, on the reverse strand, counting down.
ATTTCGGCCTGAACCCGTCGCTTATGCTTGATCTTGGCATACATACCCAGCAACAGTTTTTTTTCAACCGGCGGATTGTAGGCCAAAAGTTGATTGTCTATCTTTTCAATGTGTTCCCGTTTTTCATCCAGTTGATTCTGTTGCCATGAAAAGATGCCGATCATGACCATCAAACATAGCATACACAGGGTCAATATGCGCATATTGTTGCGCCGGATGCTCTCAACGATATTTTTATCTTCATGGGTATGCAGAAAATTGGGCGTTATCGTGTTGCTGGAAAGGGCCAGGCCGATTGCCGGCACATAACTTTCTTTCTCCGCCACCTTTTCGGGAATTTTGATATTCCGGGTAAAGAGGCTGTCGGACGGAAAAGGGTTCATGGGAATCACAGGCAGATCAAGCTGTTTGCAAAAGTACTCTGCAACGGTTGGATTTGCAATGATCTGGCCCGATATGAAGACCCGCTTGACACCCTCTGTGTTGAAGTTCAGGTTGTAATGCTCCAGGGTGCGTTCCACTTGGCGAACGAGTCGTTCCACGGCCGGCATGACCATTTGAAAAACCTGGGTTTGGCCGGGCCACTCATTACCGGATGCCTGGGCCTTGCCGGAAGGCGGAACGCCAATGAAATCAAAAAAGAGTTTCTGAGCCTTGGGGTGTATGGCCTTGGCGGCATGCCTGAAATCATCCCCGGATTGCCCTTGCGGCTCGAGGGATTCGCTGTTCCAGTCTTCCTCCTGTTGCAGGGCGATATTGATGGCCTCGACCATGCTGCGCATGCCGGCTTTTATACCCCGGGAAAGGACCAGATTGCCCTTGCTGTAAATGGCGATACGCGACCAGTCCCTTCCGATGAAAAGACAGCAGGTATCCTGATCCGGGTAGGGGATGACGCCGGACCGGAATAAATTTTGAATTGCAAAAGATGCAATGGAGATCCCTTTGAGAGGATATCCGATTTTATGAAAGGCGTTTTTATACGTGTTGATCTCATTTTTGGGCGCCTTGAATACCAATACCTGGGTTTTCTTGATGCCCCCTTCACTGATGTCGTCCAGGATTTCGTAATCCAGGATCTCCGTGTTTTTATCAAGAGGGGATTTTTTGGTGAAGGTCCAGAATATGGCATTGGGAATCTGCTTGCGGGGCAGCCTTGGAATACGAATGCAGTGGGTTTCCACATTGGCCGATTGAATAGCGCCCCAGATATCATATGCTTTGATATTCGAGCAGAATTGATCCAGTGCCGATTTCAGGGTCTTTAATATTTTTGTGTCTTTGACGGATATGGTGGCATTGAAAGGGATGTCAAGATAATCCAGAAGTTCCAGATTCTTATCGGACCGCAGGACTTTGGCCAGTTTGATATGGGTGTGCCCGATATCCACGCCGATGGTAACCCTTTTTTGAAAAGCGATGGCCGGAATGATGGATCTCACATTGGGCAGGGCCGGCTTGTCAGCGGATGATGGCATTTCAGAGGGGGGTGATTCCTGATTTTTTGACCGAATGAGCTCAAGGAGTTTTTCCGTGGATCGGATGTCATTGTCCTGCTTGGCCAAGTGTCTGCTCTCCTTGCGTTGTCGCTCAGCAATATGATTTAAGAGATCGTTCAGAAAATCGCATGTTATGCATTCCGGCATCAGGCTGTTTTGGGCTGGACCTGATTGTGGGAACGGCCTCCAAACAGAGGGACGGTTCCATCATCAGATCGAGCAAACCAGACCTAAATACAGGCGCATAGCAGGCAATTTTTTAGAGCAATCCCCAAATTGTTGTGAAAAAACCCCTATCGTTCTATTTTTTGTCCACAAAGTAGCGTTTTTGTCAAGATTAAATCCTAACCATCTGCGGCTTTACCTATCGGTTTTATTTGAAAAACCGGCTTGCCCCGGATGGTTGGGGCGCTGATGCGCCTCCGGGGACAAAATCGTGGGAAGCGATTCCATCAGATTGATCAAAAAAACAGAACACCCTTGAAAATATGAACAAGGCAGTGGTATTGTCCCCCATCTTCCCTTATGCAGGCGAACTGCATTGAAAGAGCGGCAGGTATTTATCAAACAGCGTAAGCATACACGCTGTTTCTTATTCAAGTGTGACGATATTGGAAGAAGCAAACAAAGAATATCATCGAAAGCGCATCGCCATTACAGATCATATGGTGCTGATCGGATTCGGGTTGGCGGTGATCTATTGGCTGATAGACTCCTTTTTATCTCTTTTCCTGTCGTACGATCATTTTCTGGAGAAAATATTCGGCGTTCAGTTGGACAATTTCTGGGGCCGTATTATCGTGCTGTGTATGTTCGCCATATTCGGTTCCCATGCCCAATTTACAATGAACGAACGCAAATCCGCCGCCCAAAAAATGGAACGCGATGCCGCCACCCGTGAAAGATTTCAGCGTTTGCTCTCCCCGGATCTGGCGGAGATGGTGGTCAATGGCCGGCTTTCGGTTGAAAAGGGAGGGGAGAACCGGGTGGCCACCGTCATGTTTGCCGACATCCGCGGTTTTACCGCTCTGAGCGCGGATAATCGGGCCAGTGATATTTTGCAGCTTCTGAACGATTATTACGAGATATTGGTGGAGACTGTCTTCCGTCACGAGG
>JBFFHG010000764.1:0-2857 GCA_041557055.1 Desulfosarcinaceae bacterium | reverse complement strand
CGCACAACACGGATATCGGGCAAATTGGCCTTTTCTGGATGGACATTTGTTCATCAGCTGAAAAGAGTAAGTTCAATCCCCGGGCCATCTTTTTCATGCAACGGCAGGGCATAAACAAGCCGTTGCTGATGTATTGGCATTCTTTTTGAATGCCCGGATAAAACTTGAAAGCGTTTATATTGATCATTAAAAACCGAACAGGTCTAAAAAACCGGATTGAATTATCGAAAAGGATCTATAATGACAGGGAAAATCATAACCGCTTTAACCAAAATCGAAGCTGAAACATACTGGTCCCGGGGCCGACTCCATGAAGCCATGGAAATTTATAACAAACTCCTTTCTTCTTCACCTGATATGACCTTGAATACCAGGGCGGCCATCGAATCCCGGCGCCAGCTCCTTCTTGAGCAACTGGAGCGGCAGGCGCCACGAAAAAACGACCAGGCCCTTGAATCGGCCGTCATGAAGCTTCATGCGGCCATAACGTCCAATGAATCGGTGTTCGATCTGCAGCGTGATGCAATGGATTTCTATAAAAGGGGTCTGTATGCGGACGCTCTGGAAAGCTTGAAACAACTGATTCGACTGAATGCGGGCGATGAGTTCTGTATCAACACCGTTGTTGATTGCCTGACACACCTCCACAGCCTCCGCGAAATTGCGGTAGCCGTTGACCTGCTGCTTGTGGAATCCTTTAAAAACGCCGAAAAAGCAGCGCTCTTCAAGCTCATCCTGGCGGATAAAATGGCTCAAAGAGGCTGCGCCCAATACGCCGATGTATTATACCGTCACAAAGACCGCTTCACATCGTCAACGCTGTAGAAAGCCACTTGCACCCTCGCATATTAGCCCCCATTCCTCGAATTCAACCGGGATTGGAACCGCACATTGTTTACGCAACGTTAAAGTCTACTTTTCATCCAACACCTTTCTAACCATTGCAGCTAAATCTGACCTGGCCACTGGTTTCAATAAAAACCCCTTAATCCCTGCGCTTGCCGCGCTTTCAGGATTAATCTTTTCACTGAAACCGGTGCAGATGATAATGGGCAGGTCCGGACGTATCTTTTTTACTTCTTGCGCCAAAACATCCCCGCTCATATTCGGCATGGTCATATCTGTAATCATCAATTGAAAATCTTTGGGATAAGATTTGAAAATCTCCAGGGCTTTAACACTGGAGAGCTGAATCGCCACTTTGTAACCAAGCCGTTCAAGCATCTGTTGGGTTATCAGAGCGATACTCTCTTCATCATCCACCAGCAGGATGCTTTCAGTACCGCCTGAAGGTGTGGCTACCGGTTCATGGGCACGTTTTTCCCGATTCAATGTTATTATGGGCAAAAATATGTCAAATTCGGTTCCCTGCCCCGGTTCGCTATAGACCCGAATGCTGCCGTGGCTGCTTTTGACAATCCCTTGCACCACCGATAATCCCAATCCGGTCCCTTTGTTTTTTTCTTTGGTCGTAAAATAGGGATCAAAAATTTTGTCGATGATCTTTTTTTCGATTCCCGTGCCCGTATCAATAACACTGAGGCAGGCGAATTTTCCAGGGACAACGTCCAGATAGGCTGCTTGATTATCTTCTATATATACCTGCTTCAAGGTCACTTTCAGCTTGCCGCCGGTATTTGCCATCGCTTGATAGGCATTCGTGGCCAGATTCATTACGATCTGGTGCACCTGGGTTGAATCGGCGAGCACATACCCGCAACCCGGATCTAGCGTCTCTTCAATTTCAATGCTTTTCGGAATTGAGGATCGCAGCAATTGCAGCACTTCGATAATAATCGGCTGGAGCTTCATATCCTTCAGTTCATACTCTGACTGGCGACTGAAGGTAAGAATTTGCATCACGAGATTTTTGGCTCTTGACCCTGCATGCAGAATCTCTGCGACATAGCGTTGCAAAGGACTGTCGGAGCCGATATCCTCTCGAAGTATTTCCGCATAGCCGATCAGCGGAGACAGGATGTTATTGAAGTCATGGGCGATGCCGCCTGCAAGCGTTCCGATAGCTTCTATTTTCTGAGCCTGTTTCAGCCGTTCTTCGATCTTGATTTCCAATGTAATATCGCGAATGGCGCATACAAAATTCACAATCCGATTGTGTTTGTTTTTAAGTGGCGTTACTGAGATATCGGCAGTAAAGAGCTTGCCATCCTTGCCCTTACCTGTCATTCGCCCGGCCCAACGCCACCCTTTTAAAATTGTTCTCAAAAGGGCCTTGTATGAAGCGCTGTTCGGCTGATCATTAAAGAACAATCGACTGTTTTGGTTAATTATCTCCTCAATATCATATCCGCTGATTTTTTCGAAAGCCGGGTTTGAATAACTGATTTTACCATCAACGTCCGTGATCAGAATACCGTCCGATGCCTGTTCAACAGCTTCCGCCAACTTTTGCAGCTCCAAAGCCGTTCTTTTTTGCTCCGTAATGTCTTGAATCGATCCACGAACCAATACCACTCGGCCGTCCCGGACAACCGGATGACAGATCGTCCGCACCCATTTACGAATACCTTTGGCGGACACCAATTCCAACTCTAAATCGTATGGTTTCCCATGTTCTATGGCATCCTTGACGGCAGTTTCGATCAGTGCGCGGGATTGTGCTGTATAAAATGACATGCCCAAGACTGCCGTCGGCTTTATGGATGGATCAAGGTCATGAATACGACAAGTTTCCTCAGTCCAGCTTCCCTCCAAACTTACCGGATCAAACGCCCAACCGCCCAAATGTGCGATCTGGCCGGCTTCACGCAACAGCAACGCATGCTGGCGCCGGAGTTCTTCGGCCTCTTTACGGGATGTGATATCCTGAATGGTGCCAATCATATGCAGAGGATTG
>JBFFHG010000763.1:0-2858 GCA_041557055.1 Desulfosarcinaceae bacterium | reverse complement strand
CTTTATCACCCTGCATGTGGGTGCCGGCACCGTGGAATGCGCCCATGGCACCTTGCCGGTGCCGGCCCCGGCCACAGCCGAACTCATCCGCGGCAAACCGGCCTATGCCACCGGGGTTTTGGGCGAACTGCTGACGCCCACCGGCGCCGCCATTTTAACGACCCTGGCCGGTGATTTCGGGCCGTTGCCGCCAATGGCGGTGGAGCATATCGGCCACGGCGCGGGTACGGCCGATCGCTCCATTGCCAACATGCTGCGTGTTTTTATCGGTTCGGATCTGCAAAGCGGTAAATCTTTCGCGTTGGAGCAAACCGCCACCATTGAGACCACCATTGATGATATGAACCCTCAAATTTATGATTATCTCATTGAAAAAGCGCTTCAAACAGGAGCGCTGGACATTTTTTGCACGTCGGTTCAGATGAAGAAAAATCGAAGGGGCACCCTGGTCACCATTATTTGCAGGCCCGAGATGGTGACACCGCTCACCGATTTTCTTTTCCGCGAAACCACCACCATTGGTTTGCGCTGGCGTCTTGACAACCGGTTCACGCTGCAGCGCGAATCGGTAACCCTGCAGACGCGTTTTGGAGCGATCTCCTGCAAGACCGCGACCCACGACAATGAGTTGATTAATGTCAAGCCCGAATATGAAGATTGCAAACGCGTGGCCATCGAACAAAAGGTGCCGCTGAAGACCGTCCTGGAAGAAGCCCACTGCCAGGCATCCGTTTTAGGTCTTCCATGCGGCCAATAGTATCGTGTTCCGGAAAAAGGTTGCATGGGGTCAGACTTATTTAGGACCTTGCAATGTCGAATATCAAATGACAACCCATTGCCCGGGAGACGACCATAGAAATGGTTCATGCGACAGGTGACGGAAATAGTGTTTTTAATTCTAAAAGGAGGTTCACGTATGGACAAAATTTTGAGAATCAACATGGGGCCTGACAGCGCCCCCAAAACAACCATTGAAGCTTTGGGCGCCTATGCCGGCCTGGGGGGCCGCGCCATGACGACGGCTGTCGTGGCCAAGGAAGTGCCGCCATTGTGCCACGCCCTTGGGGCTGAGAATAAATTGGTCATCGCGCCAGGTATGCTCAGCGGGACCACGGCAGCCATGTCCGGCCGGATATCGATCGGCTGCAAAAGCCCGCTGACCGGAACAATCAAAGAATCCAACGCCGGCGGTCAGGGTGCCCAGGTGCTGGCCCGGTTGGGTTATGCTGCTGTTATCGTGGAAGGTATGCCCAAGGCGGGCGCTCCTTACAAAATCTTGATCAACAAGGACGGGGTGCATATTACCACCGACGCCAGTCTGAAATACCTTGGCAACTACGATCTGGTGGATAAGCTGAGAGCCGAATACGGAGAAAAGGTGGCCATCATCTCCATCGGTCCGGCCGGTGAGCGCAAAATGTGCGCCGCCTCCATTGCCGTGACCGATATGGAGCAGCGGCCGACCCGTCACGCCGGCAGGGGCGGCGTGGGTGCCGTTATGGGCGCCAAAGGGATCAAAGCCATTGTTTTGGATGACACCGGCCTGAAAATGCGGCAACCCAAAGATCCGGACAAATTCAAGGAGGCCAATCAAATCTTTGTGGCCGGCCTGAAAAAACATCCGGTGACCGGCGAAGGACTGCCTGCGTACGGCACCAATGTGTTGACCAATGTGCTTAACGAAGCCGGGGCCTATCCGACCCAAAACTTCTCTGTCGGCCGGTTTGGCACCAGCGCCAAGATCAGCGGCGAGACCTTGGCCGAGCTGGAAAATCAGCGCGGCGGCAAAGGCAGCGCCACCCACGGATGCCACAAAGGATGCATTATCCGCTGTTCAGGGACCTATTACGACAAGGACGGCAACTACCTGAGCAAACAGCCCGAATACGAGACTGTCTGGGCCCATGGCGGCAACTGCGGGATCGATGATATGGATGCCATTGCCCGACTGGATCGGCTGGACGACGATTTCGGCGTGGATACCATTGAAATGGGCGCCACCATCGGCGTGGCCATGGAAGCCGGTTTGGCGGCCTTCGGTGATGTTGAAGCGGCCATTAAGCTGGTCAAGGAGGTTGGCCAAGGGACACCTCTGGGACGAATTCTGGGCGGCGGCGCGGCCGTCACCGGCAAAGTCTTCGGCGTGGAGCGGGTGCCGGTGGTCAAGGGGCAGGCCATGCCGGCCTATGACCCCCGCGCGGTGCAGGGTATCGGTGTGACCTATGCCACCAGTACCATGGGCGCCGACCATACGGCCGGTTATGCCGTCACCGCCAATATTCTGGGTGTGGGCGGCAGTGTGGACCCGCTCAAACCCGAAGGTCAGATCGAGCTGTCGCGTAACCTGCAGATCGCCACGGCTGCTGTGGATTCCACCGGCATGTGCCTCTTCATCGCTTTTGCCGTCCTGGATCAGCCGGAAACCTTCCAGGCCCTGATCGATATGCTCAACGCCTTTTACGGACTCAGCCTGACGGCCGATGATGTTGTGGCGCTAGGCAAATCGGTCCTGAAAAACGAACGCGAATTCAACAAAGCGGCCGGATTCACTGCCGAGCACGATCGTTTGCCGCGCTTTTTCAAGACCGAAAAACTGGCCCCCCATGGGGTGGTTTTCGACGTGACCGACGCAGAACTGGACACCGTGTTCAACTGGTAAGTTGAAGGGATTTTCAAGAACAGCCGCCACCGGGGAACGTTTTTGAGTTCCCCGGTGTATCCCAAATATGGTTTGTTGATTCCCGATACTTGTGTGGACGACCCAATGTATCTGTATGTAGAATTCCATGAAGCTTACGATTGAAATCAAACTCTATGCGACCTTGCAGCCCTATGAGCCGCCCAATGCCTCCTGCTAT
>JBFFHG010000762.1:0-2865 GCA_041557055.1 Desulfosarcinaceae bacterium | reverse complement strand
TTTGTGGGTGGCTCCTTTTCTGTTTTTGTATTGATATTGATTGGTTGGAGACTATTAATATACTACAAAACGAAAAGAACTGCTACCGTAAAATGCGCTTTTTTATTGGTTCCAGGCAGTTATAGCCTTGGATGGACACAAATTAGGATAAGGCTAAATGTCCAAGAAATTTTACGCCCACAGTTTGCCCGGCAAACCACCGGAACAATGGCAACTCCTTCAAAATCATTTGGAAAATGTTGCTATGAAAACATATGCGTTTGCCCGATCCTTTGGTGGCGGCAGTCTGGCAAAACCGTTGGGACTAAACCATGATCTTGGTAAGGGCACTTTTTTTTGGCAGGCATATTTACGTCATGAAAATGAGATAATCGATGAGTTCATGCATTACTACACAGGCCGGGTGGAACATGCCATATATGGAGCGCGGCGACTGTATGAGCATTCCAAGGAGGCCGGGAAACTATTAGCGTACTGTATTGCAGGCCATCATGGCGGATTGCCCAACTGGATAGACGCTCCGGAATCCTCTTTGAAAGAGAGGTTGAATAGATGCGTACAAGATATTGAGTTTCAGACAAAAATTCCGGAACTCCCCCAAAGTTTACCCTTAAACGTTCCGGATAATTCACTTTTCGGCTTTCAGTTACAGTTTTTTGTCCGTATGCTTTTCTCATGTCTTGTCGATTCAGATTTTCTTGATACGGAAGAGGCGCTGGACAAGAAAAAGGCTGGATGGCGGTCAAAACATCCGGATTTATCTGAATTGGTCGAACCCTTTTGGCGTAATTTTGACAAACTCCGCCAGCAAGCTGAAAAAACAAAAGTAAACGATCAAAGAGAGATCGTATTATCCGATTGCATCAAGAAGGCAAAAGCGTTCCCGGGCTTATTCTCCCTGACAGTCCCCACCGGCGGGGGGAAGACGCTGGCATCACTGGCTTTTGCTCTGGAGCACGCCAAAACGCATAACAAGCATCGGATTATTTATGTCATTCCGTTTACCAGCATCGTTGAACAAAATGCGGCCGTCTTTCGAAAGATGCTGGGTGATGAGGCGGTTTTGGAGCATCATTGCAATTTTATTCCGGACCAAACCGATTGGATAACGCGCTTATCATCAGAGAACTGGGACGCTCCGGTAATCGTTACGACCAATGTTCAATTTTTTGATTCCTTTTATGCCCGCAAGCCCTCAAAGTGCCGCAAACTTCATAATGTGGCGGACAGCGTGGTCATTTTTGACGAAGTCCAAGCTATACCGGTTGAAAAATTAAGGCCCTGTCTGGAAGTTATCAGAGAGTTGGCATTGAACTACAAGGTAACTTGCGTGTTGTGTACGGCAACCCAACCGGCCATACATTATTCGGAAGAATTTCAATCCGGCTTGAAAGATGTTCGGGAAATTGTTGATGATGTCCGCGCATTATTCAGTACCCTGAAGCGGACAGAGGAAAAGTTTGTCGGAATCCTCTCTGAGCAGGAACTTGCCGGAAAGCTGACGGCGCACGAGCAGGTATTATGCATCGTGAACACCCGTCAGCAAGCCCTGGATGTGTTCAACGAGCTACCGGCGTCGAAAGAAAACATCCATTTAAGTGCGTTGATGTACCCGGCGCATAGATCCCGTAAGCTGGCGGATATTCGCAGCCGCCTAAACCATGGATTGCCTTGCAGGGTCGTCAGCACCCAGTTGATAGAGGCCGGGGTGGATGTGGATTTTTCATGCGTGTACCGGGCCATAAGCGGAATAGACAGTATCGCCCAGGCGGCAGGACGTTGCAACCGCAATGGGCGCAGCCATGAACCGGGTCCTGTCTTTGTCTTCGCATTTTCCGAAGAGCCGGAAAATTCTTTTTTTCGAAAGGCGGCACAATCGGCCAGGAAATTATTTGAACCTTTTGATGGTGATCTAACTTCACCGGATTGTGTGCACGAATATTTTTCAGACTATTTCTGGAAGAATCAATACCACATGGATGAAGACGGAATCATCGAACTATGCGCAAACAGCCAAAGAGGAGACATCCAGTTTAAGGATATTGCCGATTTCCAAATGATTGAGACCGCCACCATTCCAGTTGTAATTGCAGTGGAAGAGACCGCCACCGCCCTGATCCATCAACTGGAATTTTCAGAGCATCCCGGTTCGATTTTGCGGAAACTGCAACAGTATTCCGTTCAGATATACTCATATCAATTGGATGAAATCCGCTCTTGGCTGGAAAATCCGTATCCGGGAGTTTGGGTATTGCGCTCCCCGGAACTGTATTCGGCGTCAACCGGCTTCATGTGTAAACCGCCGGAAGGATGCGCTTTCTTCGGATAAAGGAGGATACAAAATGAGTTATGGGGTAAAGTTAAAGGTTTGGGGGGATTACGCGCTGTTCACCCGGCCTGAAATGAAGGTGGAAAGGGTGTCGTACGATGTGATGACGCCTTCCGCCGCAAGGGGAATTCTTGAGGCGATCTACTGGAAGCCCGCAATTCGCTGGATAGTCGATCGTATCCATGTGCTGAAACCGATTAAATTTGAAAACATCCGGCGCAATGAAATTTCCAATAAAGTGTCGTTGAATGCGAAGGCAATGAAAGAAGGAAATCAGCCGGTCTCCCAGTATATTGAAAAAGACCGTCAGCAGCGCGCCTCGCTGGTGTTAAGGGATGTGGAATATGTCATTGAAGCCCACTTTGAATTGACCGGTTTGGATAACTGTGATCCGGGTAAGCACTTGGCGATGTTTGAGCGCAGATCTAAAAAGGGCCAGTGCTTTCATAGACCTTACTTTGGATGCCGTGAATTTTCGGTTAACTTTGAATGGTGCGATGTGATTCCCGAATCCGAATTGATTGGTGAGCACAACC
>JBFFHG010000761.1:0-2867 GCA_041557055.1 Desulfosarcinaceae bacterium | reverse complement strand
GATGCGGCCGTGGCAGCCATCAAAAAGGCAATGAACGGAATTGAACGTCCGGCAATCGTGTACCCGGAAGAGGTTTTTTCAGTGAAGTACCCCTTCAGCCCCCAGTAAAAGCAATAGATGATGTAGATGCCCAAAAAGACATATACCCACGTGGTTCCACTCATGGTCCCGTCCTCCTGTGCCTGGAGTCAATGGTTAACCGGCTCAATTTGGATGGAGTCGGCCTTGCGCGTATTCTTGTTTTACCTCACCTCCTCCCGCCCCGTTTTTGTGTCCTGTTTGAAAATTTCATCATTACCACACCCGTAATCCAAATCATGCTCTAGCTTTCGACCATCTTCTTTATTGCGTCGACGATCTCCGGGTTGGCCAGTGTCATGACGTCGCCCACATCTTTTTTATTGGAAAGTGCGCCAAGTACCCGTCGCATGATCTTACCGGAACGTGTTTTGGGCATATCAGGTACGATCCAGACTTTGCGCGGTTTGGCAATTTTGCCGATTTCGGAACAGATGGCGTCGGATATCTTTTGAGCCAGTTCATCGCTGGCCTTGAATCCGGGCTTAAGCGCAATGTAAAGATCGGGCTCTTTGCCCTTGATTTCATGGGCCACAGGGACAACCGCGGCTTCAGCCACCTCTTCGACAACCAGGGCGGCCGATTCGATCTCCTTGGTGCCCAGCCGGTGACCGGAGACATTGATCACATCATCGATACGGCCCAAAATTCTATAATAGCCGTCCGGCCCCTGAACGGCCGCATCTCCTGTGAGGTAAGGCCAATCGCGCCAATCTTTGCTATTGGGATCTTTACAGTACCTTGCAAAATAGTTGGTCACGAAACGATCCCGATCGCCCCAAATGGTCTGGAACATGCCCGGCCAGGGGTTTTTGATGCAGATATTGCCGGCTTTGCCTGATCCTGTGGGAATTTCATTGCCTTCGTCGTCGAGAATGATGGGATGGATGCCCGGCATGCCCGGACCGGCACTACCCGGCTTCATGGGCGTTATTGCCGGCAAAGTGCTGCAGAGGAATCCGCCGGTCTCGGTCTGCCACCAGGTATCGACAATGATGGCTTCGCCCTTGCCCACCTCTTTATGATACCATTTCCAGACTTCGGGTTCGATGGGTTCACCCACCGTCGTCATGTGTTTGAAGTGATATTGGTACTTGGCCGGCTCGTCCGGACCTATTTTGCGCAGCGCGCGGATGGTGGTGGGGGCGGTATGAAAGATGTTGACATCCAGATCCTGGGCAATTCGCCAGGCCCGTCCGGCATCGGGATAAGTGGGCACGCCTTCGTAAATGACCGTGGATGCGCCCAAGGCCAAAGGTCCGTATACGATGTAGGAATGGCCGGTGATCCAGCCGATATCAGCCATACACCAGTAGACATCTTTCGGGTGGATATCCTGAACGAACTTGGAAGTCCCGGCGACATAGGCGAGATATCCTCCCGTGCCATGTTGACATCCTTTGGGTTTGCCGGTGGTGCCGCTGGTATACATCAGAAACAAAGGGGCTTCAGCCGGCATGGGAACGGGATCGATCCGCGCCCCGTATTTTTTTTTCAACTGATCGTTCACAAAATAGTCACGGCCTTCCACCATGGGCGTCTCGGATGAAGACTTTCCTGGATAGCGCTGCCATATCAATACCTTGTCCACTTTTTGCCCTGCTTTGGCGGCAGTGGCCACCGCCACATCCGCATTTTGTTTGTGATTAATCAAGGTACCGCTGCGATAATAGGCATCCATGGTGATGAGCACACGACTGCCTGAATCGATAATTCGGTCGGCGCAGGCGGTTCCGCTGAAGCCGCCGAACACCTGGGAGTGAATTATGCCCAGACGTGCGCAGGCAAGCATGGTGATGGGCAGTTCCGAAGCCATGGGCATGTGCAGTGTCACCCGGTCGCCGGCTTTGAGTCCGCAGAAATCTTTGAGAATGGCAGCGAACTCGTTCACCCGGACATAGAGCTCTTGATAGGTAATGTGCTCATATTTTTCAGAAAGCGGTTCGGGAACAAAATGAATGGCGGTTTTGTTCTTGTTTTTGGCCAGATGGCGATCGATGCAGTTATACGACGCATTGATCTTGCCGCCTTTGAACCACTTGTAACAAGGTGCATCGCTTGTATCTAGAATATTGTCCCAGTATTCATACCAATCCAGCAGATCTGCATATTCTTTATAACAATTCGGGAAGTTATCAAGACTGAACCGCTCATAAATCTTTTTATCCGTCATATTCGCCTGAGCAACAAATTCGGTGGAAGGGTAGTAGTAATTTTCTTCCTGCCAGTGGACGGCAATTTCGGCCTCTGAGGTATTGACCACTTCTTTTTCTGCCATAGCGCACACTCCTTATTCTTTATGGATGGTCTTAAAATCTTTCCCCACATGCTCTCTGATCTCTGATTGAGATAAGCTTCGCTTAAGCATCCCCTCCTTTCCTTTGAATACTTCAGTGGTTTAATTGAAAATAAAAAAATCTGCCAAACGCGGCGATCCTGAGAGGGCAATCAAAATCTATTTGAAGTACAAAAAGCCGCCATGAGAAAGGAATTTGCGCTTGAATCCCGGATCATCTCCGAATCTCCCCCTATTGGATCAAAATGCCTTTTTCAAAAATTTCAAAAGCCGTCTGGAGGGTCGGCTTCAAATAATCTTTTTTTTTGTCAATCGTACTCTTGCTTGTTTCCCAGAGCACAACACCCGAAAACAGAGCCCAAACGATATCGGCCACTGCGGTCGGATGGTATTGGGTACAGATCCCCTTTTGAATTCCCTGTTGAAAAATAACCGCAAGTTTTTCCAATGCCTTTTGCCCAATAATTTTAATCTCTTCGATTAGCTCAGGGCT
>JBFFHG010000760.1:0-2873 GCA_041557055.1 Desulfosarcinaceae bacterium | reverse complement strand
GTCCGGAGCAGACCATCCATATCAAATCCCTTTCCCAGACCACCGTATCGGGTATCCGGCTGGGATTCATGGTGGTGCCGGAAAATCTCTACGATAAATTTCTCTACGCAAAATTCTCTTCGGATATCGCCTCCTTTGGATTGATGCAGCGCTGCATGCGGGAGTTCTTCAAGAAGGGGATGTATCAAAAACATCTCAAGCAAGCGGAACACAAGATCCGGTTGCGTAAGGGCAAGCTTCTGGCCCTGATCGATACCGTCGACGGGCTGAGCGTTTCACGCCAACAGGCCGGTTTCAGTCTATGGGTCAAAAGCAGTGAACCGCTCGCCATGGCCCAGGTGCCATGGAGCAGAGGCGAAGACTTTTCGTTCTCCCCCCAGGCCCGCTTCTGCTTCCGGCTCTCCTTCATGCATATGGATGACACCGCCTTTGAGCAGGGCCTCTCCTATCTGGCCCGGTTGTGGGGGTAACCGTCGGGCCGGACGATATCTGTAAATTGGAAAAACAGCGTTTTTTCATACACGCTATTGCGTCAGAACGCCTTATCCCTGCTGGTCGAATTCGGCCAGTTTTTCCAGAATCCGGCGGGGGGAATCGCCCAGAGAGATTTTCAAAATAGCGTCCAGTTTTTTCTCTTCATCGACAATCAACCGGTTGATATGTTCGAGCTTCATTGCATGACTCCTTTTAGGGTTGTTTTTTTGGAGCGCAAGACGTGGTTAAAGATTGAAACACAGCCGCAAAAACATCTGTCAGGCGCAAGATACCGATGATCTGACCGCTGCGGGTCACCAGCAGGGATTGGTGGTGGCCCATGATCAACATGTGAATGGCTTGATCCAGGGTGGCATCTTCGCTCAGAAATTCGCCCTCGCTCATTGTCTGCATAAAGCTTCTTACCTTCAGCTCAGCGGCTTTTTTGCAGATATCATCAAGGGGTCTGTCAAAAAGGCGATATTGCTCTTGAATGGATTTGAGAAAAACTTTGCTGAAATGGCGGAAAGCCGAACCCGAGGTGTCTCCCTGGATTTCACCATACTTGGGTTCCAGGGCTTTGAGGGCATCGATTTGACTGATCTTGCCGATGACCCTGTTGTTGGAATCCAGCACCAGCACGGCCCGGTGGCGGTATTTGGTGTGGTCGAAGGCCTGCTGGGCTTTTTCCAGCGAGATAATCGCTTCGGCCAAAGTGGCATCTTCCGATACGGCGGCATACTCGGCCAACGGCACCATCAATTCTTTTACGGAAAGGGTTTTCATGAATGAATTTCTCCTCTATGTTCGTTAACGTTGGAGGCAATTTCAATTTTTCCGGAAACTTCAACTGCGAAAGATCAGATATTTCCGCCCTTGCGTAAAAGCAGGCGTACTTCGGCTTTGCGAATGCGCTCTTCCTGCTCATCTTTTTTCTTTCTGGCCCCCTCCAGTTTCGTGGTCAGATCTTCAAAATCCGCGGGCTTCAAAAGGTAGTCAAAAGCACCCAGCTTCATGCCTTCCACGGCCGTTTCGGTGGTGCCGTGGCCGGTCAGCAGAATGACCTCGACCAAGGGATGTATGATTTTGATTTTGCGCAAGGTTTGGATGCCGTCCATGCCGGGCATTTTGATATCGAGGATTACCACATCAATTTCCTGCTTTGCCAGTTTGTCCAGACACGCCTGCCCATTGTAAGCGGCCGTTACATGTTCTCCGGCCTCTTCAAGACGCAGGGAGAGCATTTCAACGAAATCCTTTTCGTCATCGGCCAGCAGTATTCTGGTGGGTATTCTAATCATGGTTTTAGTCTCCTTTGATAGTTGGCTCATCGGAAATTTTATTCAGATAACATTTAATCTTATGGATGCAACCGCCCCTCTGTTTGCCGGGCCGGAATTCTGACAGTCATGGTGGTGCCCACGCCGACCCTGCTGCGGACTTTGATGGTGCCTTCCAGTTTGTCCACAATCTCCCGGGTGACGAACAGGCCGAGCCCGGTTCCCTCTCCCGGGGGTTTGTCGCTGAAGAAAGGCTCGAAAATTTTATCCATATTTTCTTTGGGAATGCCTTTGCCGGTATCGCTGACGGCCAGGATGATGCCGGCGGCGTCCTTTTCCATGCGGATTGTGATCTTGCCCTGCCGATCCGTGGCATGGATGGCATTGGTCAACAGGTTGATCAGGATCTGGCGCACCTGATTGGGATCGATCCAGATGGCATCCGGATTCCGGCCGGTTTCCCTTGTCACCGAGATCTCTTTATCGGCCGCCTCTTTGTGCACCAGTTGGATGGTTTCGTCAACCAGTCCGTCCAGTTGGGTGTGGGCCAGAACAGGCGCCTGTTTTCGTACACTGCCCAATAACTGGTGGGTAATGGCGCGGGCCCGCTTGACCCCTTTCTGGATTTTGTCAAGGGCCTTTTCAAAATCCTGTTTGCGGGGCATGTCGGCCGCTTCCTGCTTTTTTAAGAGCAAACTCAGATAACCGGCGGCTTCATTGATGATGGCCAGCGGGTTGTTGATCTCATGGGCCACACCGGCCGCCAGGGTGCCAAGGGCGGCCAGCCGTTCCGTGGCGATCATCTGTTGTTCGATCTGGGCCTTATATTCAGCCTCCAGCCGTCTCTCTTGGGCGCGCAGCTTTTTTTCAAATGCCTGTTTGATTTTTCCCAGGAGGTGTTCGAACTCGATGGGTTTGCTCAGGTAGTCGAAGGCGCCGGACTTGATCCCCTCGATGCCGTCCTGGGTGGCGCTGTGGCCTGTGAGCAGAATCACTTCGGTTTGGGGATCGTGGCGTTTGATGGCGTGCAGAGCCTCAATGCCGTTCATGCCGGGCATTTTAACATCCAGCACCACCACATCCATTGACCGTTGGGTCAGGATTTTAAGGCCGGATTCT
>JBFFHG010000759.1:0-2875 GCA_041557055.1 Desulfosarcinaceae bacterium | reverse complement strand
GAGATGGCTTGTAACAATTTTCAGTTGGTGGCTACCCCGGAGCAGCCGTCTGAAAACAAACCGTAATCCAAGCGTGAAAGGAGCAATTCAATGAAAAGGAGCGTATCATCTTTTAAAACGGCGGCCCTGGTGTCCGTTGTTGCCCTGACCCTCTTGTTCATGGGAGGCCTTTATAACAGCGCGATGGCCAAGGCCGAGATTTTTATCAAAATGGGGCATTGTGACACCCACATCGGTATTGTCGAAAGCCCCTACTTTGCCTATACGGAAACCTTCAAATCCATCGTCGAGGGTAAAACCGATGGGAGAATTGAGGTCCAAATTTTCCCCAACTCTCAATTGGGGGATCTGCGCTCACAAATGGAGCAGACTGCCCGGGGCACCATGCAAGTTACCGCCGGCATGACTGTGGACCTGCTGGCATCCTACGACCCCAATATTCAGGTGCTGGCCATTCCCTATACTTTCCAGAACACGGAGATCGGAAGAGAGGTTCTCAATGGCGAATTCGGATCTGAAATGAGCGACATGATCGCTAAGAAGAGCAAGCTGCGCGTGATCTCCTGGCTGCCCACCGCCTTCCGCAATTTCAGCAACAGCGTGCGGGCAATCCATACCCCTGATGATATGAAGGGGCTCAAAATGAGAACCATGCAAGTCCCCATCCACATGTCCATGGTCAAGGCCCTGGGCGCCAATCCCACCCCCATTCCCTGGGAAGAGCTCTATTCGGCACTGCAAACCGGGGTTGTTGACGGGCAGGAAAATCCCCCCTACTCGGTGGTCATGGCCAAGCTCTATGAGGTTCAGAAATACTACACCTTGGACAACCACCTTCTCAATATTGCCGTTGTTGTCATGAACGACAAGTTCTTCAAGAGCTTGAAACCCGAGGATCAACAGATTGTAAAATACGCCGCCCGTCAGGCTGAAATGGCGCTGTTGGGTGTCGTAACCGCCAAAGAGAACCTGGACCTGAAGGTCATCTCCCAGGCCGGTGTTAAGATTTACACCCCCACACCGACCGAATTTGCACAGTTTAGAGATCTGGTTCAAGGCCCAGTATTGAAGACCCTGGAAGGTAAAATCGATCAGATCTGGATTGACAAATTTTTCAAAGCCATTGGAAAGGCGGAAAAAAAGACCGGGTTGATCCAATAGCCGTGTTAAAAAACAGACCGACAGGAAAACACAGATCTTAATCGGCGCACAATTGGCTGGGAAGCACGTATGGGAGCCGTTGGCGTTTCAGGCGTCTTCCCAGCCTTGCATCCGAGAATCCAATTTTTCCGTTGCGTGTTTAAAACGGTGGATGGTCTATTGATCAGGGGGAGAACGGCATGCGCTTTTTGGAGTATTTCAGTGAGTTAATAGCAAAAGTGACACTTAAACTATCCTGTTTTTTTATCTTTACGATGACGTTGATTCTCATTGTTCAGGTAATTCTCAGGTATGTCTTTAACTCTGGGATCACCAGTGCCGATGAGATCGCCAAATACTCCATTATCTGGGCGGTCTGCCTGGCCGGCAATATTCTGATCAAAGAGGATATCCTCATCAAGGTGGATTTTCTGGACAATTACTGGCCGGCCGGCTTCATTAAATGGCGCGACAAGGTCTATCAGGTGGTGATCATCGTCCTGCTCGCCTTTTTGCTGAAAGAGGGATGGGGGCAAGCGGTGGAGGGGTTGAATTCAAGATTGACCAGCCTGGATTTGCCGTGGTTTTACCCCTACCTGGCTGTACCGGCTGGGGCCTTGTTGATGCTTTACCAGTCCGTTTTCCTTCTCATCAAATCCTTCAGGAACTGAAAAATGTAAAAAAGTCTTATCAAGGGGCTATAAAAAGCATGTCTTTACTCATTATTCTCGTTATTCTGATGGTCCTGCTCATCATCGGCGCACCCGTGATGTTTGCGGTCGGCGTGGCCGGATTTACCTATTTTATCATCGCACCCAACATGTGGAGTTCGGTCGGCATATATGCCCATAAGTTCTTCACCGGCATGGACAGCTTCGTCTTTCTCTGTATCCCTCTGTTCACCCTGGCCGGAGATCTGATGGGCCAAAGTGGCATGATGAACCAGCTCGTCAAGTTCAGCCAGTTGATAGTGGGACGGATCAGGGGCGGACTGGCCTATGTCAATGTCCTGGTGAGCATGCTGTTTGGCGGCATATCAGGCTCTGCCATGGCCGACGTCTCGGCCCTGGGTCCCGTCATCATCGAGATGATGAAAAAAGACGGCTATAAAACCGAATTTGCCGCAGCCATCACCGCGACCACAGCCATCCAGGGACCGATCATTCCCCCCAGTATTCCCATGGTTATATTTGCAAGTGTCACCAATGTCTCCGTGGGCGCCCTGTTTCTGGGCGGTGCCGTGCCCGGCGTAATGATCGGTCTGGGTCAGATGCTGGTGATCGCACTGATGGCCAAAAGACGAAATTTTCCGCGTCATTACCAAAAAGTGACAGTACGCGAAGCCACCACGGTAACGGCTTCGGCCTTCTGGGCCCTGCTCATGCCGGTCATCATCTTGGGCGGTATCCTGGGGGGTATCTTCACGGCTACCGAAGCAGCCGCGATCGCTGTGGGTTATGCCTTTCTGGTCGCCACCTTTGTCTACAAAAACATGACTTTTACAGGATTTATGCAGTCACTGAGCCGCTCCATCAAAACCACGGCCGCGGTCTATCTGATCATCGCCTTTTCTTATGTTCTGGGCTGGATTTTCGCAGTTGAGAGAGTGCCGCAGATGATCGCCGAATTCGTTCAGGCGTATCAACTCTCTCCTTACACTGTTTTGTTCCTGATCAATCTTTTCATTCTTTTCAATGGCATGTGGATCTCTGACTCGGTTCAGTTGATCCTGTTC
>JBFFHG010000758.1:0-2878 GCA_041557055.1 Desulfosarcinaceae bacterium | reverse complement strand
GCCGACATGTCATGGGCGTCTTCCAGTATGATTTGATGCCTGGTTACTTTTTCCGTGTGCATGGGACCCTGTTTGCACTTAGGGGCCGCGCAAAAATAAATTCACATGTTATCCATCCCGGCTTCCGGCCATCTTCGCCCGATCAGAAGGCTGCAAAATCCTCAAAAGAGCTTGCTATTCCTCCGATTTTGCAGCCTTCTGATCGAACAAATCCAACCCAAATACGGGTGCCTGAAATGTGAATTAATTTTTTCGCAGCCCCTTAGCCAACTCATTGTCAATCAGGCAATCCCCTTCCAATACAGGTCGGCTATATCTGCATAGGCTTTTATCGGAAGAATACCTGGATGTTATGAGGAATTCTAAATCCACTTGAATTTTTTCACATAGCTGATAGGGGCTTCAAAAGCAAGTGTAAAACAAACCCCGCAATATCGTTTATGAAAGTGGGTTGGAACGTTCCGTTTGAAAGGAAAAACAAAGGACTATAATTTAGAAAGCAGTCATCATTAAACATCAAGTTGGAAATTGTGACTGCTGTTTTGAAGTCTTTGTTTCTCTCTTACCCTTGCAAAAGTTGGAGGGCTTCAGAGCCAAGGGTGAATAGCAGGAGGCAACAAAAAAGGGGTTGCAGCCATTTGGCTTTAACCCCTTTATTTTATGTGGCGCGCCCGGCAGGATTCGAACCTGCGACCTACGGATTCGTAGTCCGGCACTCTATCCAGCTGAGCTACGGGCGCCGGTGAAACGATTTGAAAGTGGGATGCTTTTTAAGCTATAGTTATCGGGTTGTCAATGGTTGATTGCTTGTAGAATGGAGAACGCTGTTTTTCTCTTAAAAACCGATGTGATTCCAAATGAGTTCAATACACAATTATTATATGCAGATGGCCCTTGAAGAGGCTTTGTCGGCTCAGGAGATGGATGAGGTTCCGGTGGGTGCCGTGTTGATCGATTCATCCAACCGGGTGCTCGCCAGTGCACACAATGAAACGGTCACCCGGTGCGATCCATCTGCCCATGCCGAGATTCTGGCCCTTCGGCGGGCCGCTGTGCAAATCCAAAATTACAGATTGTTAGCCTCCACTTTATATGTTACCGTCGAGCCCTGCGTTATGTGCATGGGGGCCATCATACACGCCAGGGTCGGGCAGGTGGTTTTTGGAGCGCCCGATCCCAAATGGGGGGCTGTGGGCTCCTTATATGATTTTGCCGGGGATCACCGGTTCAATCATCAACCGCAAATCGTGGCGGGCGTTTGTGCGGATCAATGCCGCAGGCTGATGCGCGGTTTTTTTGCACGCAGGAGATAGATTTCCCATTTTTCCGGCAGGGCTGAACAGGCCGGAGAAAGAGTAAACTAAAAAATTTAAAGGAGCTGGAAGTGGCCAATCTTGTTATTGTTGGAACCCAGTGGGGCGACGAGGGCAAAGGCAAAATCGTCGATCTGTTGTCGGAATATGCCGATCTGGTGATTCGGTTTCAGGGCGGTAATAATGCAGGGCATACCATGGTGGTCGGCGGTGAACAGATTATCAGTCATTTGGTACCCTCCGGGATTTTGCAGGAAAAAATCTGCGTCATCGGCAATGGTTTGGTCGTGGATCCCAATGTGCTTTTGAATGAGATCGATTATCTTACCGGAAAAGGGGTGGATTGCGGTCCTGATAAGCTGATCATCAGCGAACGCGCTCAGGTGATTATGCCTTACCATATGCGGATTGACTTGGGCCGTGAAAAGATGAAAGGCGACAAAAAGATCGGCACCACCGGGCGAGGGATCGGACCGGCGTATGAAGATAAGATAACCCGTCGCGGTATTCGGATGATCGATTTGATCGATCCTGAAACGTTTAAAGAAAAATTAGGCGTCATTTTACCTGAAAAAAATCACTATATCGAGAATTTTTTGGGTGAACAGCCGGTTTGCATGGATGACATCCTCAAACAGTACGCGCAAATTGCCCGGAGGCTGACCCCTTACATCGGCAATGTGTCCGTGGTGCTGAATAAAGCTGTTCAAGATCGGAAACAATTGCTTTTTGAGGGTGCCCAAGGTACCCATTTGGACATTGATCACGGCACCTATCCGTTTGTTACTTCTTCCAATACGGTATCCGGCAATGCCTGCTGCGGCGCGGGCATAGGTCCAACAAGCATCAATGATGTGCTGGGGATCGTCAAGGCTTATACCACAAGGGTGGGGGCCGGCCCGTTTACATCTGAATTGTTAGACGATACCGGCGAATATATTCAGAAAAAAGGGGCTGAATTCGGTGCCACAACGGGCCGTCGTCGTCGATGTGGCTGGTTGGATACGTTGATTTTGAACAATTCGGTTCGTCTTAACGGATTAACAGGCTTGGCCATTACCAAGCTGGATGTGTTGGGCGGCCTCAAAGAGATTAAAATTTGCACTGCATATCAATATAAAGGTGAGCAGATTGACGCCTTTCCGGCCAGTCTTAAAATGCTGGAGGCCTGTGAGCCCATTTATGAGACTCTGCCGGGGTGGGATGAGGATATCTCAGGTCTGCGGCGCTTTGAAGATTTGCCGGCCAATGTTCGCGCGTATTTGAAGCGTATCGAGGAGTTGACCGGCACACCCGTACAGATCGTTTCTGTGGGGCCGGGCCGGGAGCAAACCATAATACTTAATAATGCTTTGGCATAATTCAAAATTAAATCAAGTGAAAAATATTGACATTGGGAGAGGCTTGAAATAAAGAAGGGACCCTCTGACACGGGACATGGCTCAGTCTGGTAGAGCACAGCGTTCGGGACGCTGGGGTCGCAGGTTCAAATCCTGCTGTCCCGACCAAAAGAAATCAAGGGGTTACGGTAACCAAATCGTAGCCCTTTTTTATTTCCAAAATCG
>JBFFHG010000757.1:0-2880 GCA_041557055.1 Desulfosarcinaceae bacterium | reverse complement strand
TGAACCACATCAACACCCTTTTCGACCGGATGCGCAACTATTGGGACAGCCATTTTTCCAGAAGCATGGCAGCGGCGCTGATCCTGCTGGTCTATATTCTGAGCCTGGCGGCCATCGAACTGGGGCGGCGCGGTCTGCTGCCGGAGGGTCTTGTGGCGTCAGTGCCGCGCAGCCATTATGCCGCCATCAGTATCGCTTTTACATTCCTGCTCTATCTGGAGCTTATCGATCTGGTCTTCGGCCTGGCCAAATCGGTTTCGCGTTCGGTGGGCAAACAATTCGAGATTTTTTCCCTGATTCTGCTGCGCCAGTCGTTCAAGGATTTTTCCGATCTGCCGGAACCGCTGCATTGGCCGGCCTCTTCCGATACGGTTTTACACATCTTGTCCAGCGCCGGCGGCGCCCTGTTGATTTTTGCCATTCTGGTTCTTTTTTACCGTATGCTGCTGCACCCGCCCATCACCATCGATGAAAAAGAGACCTTCAGCTTCATCTCCGCCAAGAAAGCCATCGCCTTGCTGCTGTTGGCGATCTTCGCATTATTAGGCATTTACAATCTTTTTAATTTCATTGAGACGGGTTTGGACCGCAATTTTTTTGCAACTTTTTATACCATCATGGTGTTTTGCGACATCCTCATTGTGTTGGTCTCGTTGCGGTACAGTCATGCCTATCCGGTGGTTTTCCGCAACTCAGGCTTTGCCCTGGCTACTGTGGTGCTCAGATTGGGCCTGGCGGCACCGGCCTATTACAATGCCTGCCTGGGCGTCGGTGCCGCGCTGTATCTTTTGGGACTCAACGCCGTTTACAATATGTTTGGGCACACCGGGCAACCGCCGGCGAAGCGTTAACGCCCATGCCGGCGTACAACTCTGCCGAAAGCCACAAAGGGAAAACAACATGGCAACAATGCCCCCTCATAGGGGGTTGGCGACGGCAACCGGAATACCATTGCAACGCCTATTGCACCGGACGGGTCTGCTGAGACCAGGCTTTTATTTTTTTCGACAACATCTGCGGGTCCACCGGTTTTGAGATGTAATCATCCATTCCGGCCGCCAGGCACTTCTCGCGGTCGCCCTTCATGGCATTGGCTGTCATGGCGATGATGGGGATGTTGCTGTGCTTGGGCTGCTCGCGAATGGCGCGGGAAGCGTCAAAACCATCCATCTCCGGCATCTGGATGTCCATCAGCACCAGATCATAGGAGCCGCCAACCACGGCATCCACGGCCGCCTTGCCATTGGCGACGGCATCGGCCTGGTATCCCAGTTTGCGCAGGATATGAAGGGCGACTTTTTGATTGGTGGGGTTGTCTTCGGCCAGTAAAATACGGATGCTGTGTTTATCACTCTCCGCCACGGTGTGCCGGGTGATAATTTTCTTCTGAGCCGCTGCCTGGTTTGATTCGGACGAAGAATCGGAAACCGCGGCGATGGCATTGAAGAGCTGGGATTGTCTGATGGGCTTTGTCAGATAAGCATCAAATCCGATGGTTTTGGCCCGGGCGGCATCACCTCGCACGCCATGGGCCGTGATCATGATCATACGCGTGTTCTTGAGCCCGGCATCCTGTTTGATGAACCGCCCAAGCTGCTCGCCATCCATCTCCGGCATTCTCAAATCTGTAATGACCATATCAAACGGTTTTTGCGCTTCAACCGCCTGGTTCAGGAGATCGAGCGCCTCCGGGGCACTGGCCGCCTCGGCGGCGTGGCATCCCCAACCTTTCAAATAGGTCGAGATAATTTCGCGGTGGGTGGCATTATCCTCTACCGCCAAAATGCGCAGGGAGCGGATATCCTCCGGCAGAGGGGATATTTTTGCGGCAACCTCCGCTTCGGACTGTTTTTCAAACCAGGCCGTGAACCAGAAGACCGAGCCCTGGTCCGGCTGGCTGTCAAATCCGATCTGCCCCTCCATCATCTCCACCAGACGTTTGGAAATGGCCAATCCCAGACCCGTACCGCCATATTTGCGGGTGGTGGAGGCATCCACTTGCGAAAAGGTCTTAAACACCAGGCCGCTCTGATCGGCCGGGACGCCGATGCCGGTATCCTTAACCGAAAAATGGAGCTTGACCCGGCCATCTTCCTCCTTTTCCAACACGATTCGGGTAAAAACTTCGCCCTTGCCGGTGAACTTGATCGCGTTGTTGATCAGATTGAGCAGAATCTGACGCAAACGGCCCGGATCACCTTTCAGCAGCGACGGCACCTCCGGATGCACATAGCATGCAAATTCAAGACCTTTCTCATGGGCTTTGAAAGCCATGACCTCAATGATCTCATCCACCGTGACGCGCAAATCAAAATCAATGGTTTCAAATTCGAGTTTGCCGGCCTCGATTTTTGAAAAATCCAGGATCTCGTTGATAATCCCCAGCAGCGAATCGGCGCTGCTTCGCACCGTATGGGCGAACTCACGCTGCTCGACATCCAGCGGTGTGTCCAAGAGCAACCCGATCATTCCGACAATACCGTTCATGGGGGTGCGGATTTCATGGCTCATGTTGGCCAGAAACAGGCTTTTGGCCGCGTTGGCCGCCTCTGCCTCCATGGCCAGTTGCCGCATCTTTTCGATTGTCTTTGCCAATTCCTGGTTGGTGGATTCAAGCTGGCGGGTACGTTCATTGACCCGGGCCTCCAACTCTTCATTGAGATTGCGCACATTTTCCTCGGCCCGGCGCCGGTCACTAATCTCACGTTCGAGTTTGACGTTGATTTGCGTCAAAGAGGCTTCACGCTGTTTGATCCGGCGGGCCATGCTTTCAAATTTGTCGCTGATAATGGACAGCTCTTTTTGCCTGGGCGGATTGAACTTATAATCGTAATCGCCTTCGGCCACCTGCTCGATCCCCTGAAGCAATTGCAAAAGGGG
>JBFFHG010000756.1:0-2881 GCA_041557055.1 Desulfosarcinaceae bacterium | reverse complement strand
GATTTGTACCGGCAGATGTTGCCGCCGTGCTGTTTTGGGTTACGCTTATCTCGGTTTTCTTTGCAATACCCGCTGCGGCGGAGAAAGAAAAATCAGAAAAAAGACAGGTCCGCAAGACCGTGGATCTTGGGACAATTTCCGTAACGGCTCAAAAGCAGGAGGAAAATGTCCAGGAAGTATCATCCAGCATCACCGTGCTCGATGAGTGGGATATTGAAGACATGAAAATTGAATCCATAAGAGACATGGCCGATTTTGTACCCAACCTGATGATCTACCAGCACGGCGTATCCGGAACAAACACTCCCACCATGCGGGGAATTAGCGCTGACGTTGAATCTTTCAGAGTCTCCACCGGATTGTATGTGGATGGCGTCCCCGCCTTAACGCCAAACGGGTTTGAAAATGAAATGCTCGACATCGAGCGCATAGAGGTGCTGCGCGGTCCCCAGGGCACGATTTACGGCAAAGGCACGGAAACCGGGGCGATTAATATTATCACCAGGCAACCGGGCAACGAATTTCGGGGAAAAGTATCCACCGAGGGAGGCAAACTGCTTTCCGGCGAAGCCGGTGACGCGTTGACGGGCGCGGTGACCTTGAACCTCAGCGGCCCCATAGTGGAAGACAAACTTTTCTTTGGCCTTGCGGGCAAGTTCAAACATAAGGATGGTTTCATTGAGAACACCACGACCGCAGAGGCGGCCAATAACAGGGAACGCTGGCTCGGCAGAGCGCATCTGCGCTGGAAGCCGGTGGATAAAATCGATATCTCGTTTGTTGTTAAACAACTCAAATATGATGATGACGGGACGAATTATAATCTGGGAAAAAACGGCACCGCAATGTTCGGGCTTGCCGAACCGGAATACCGTAAAGTCGCCTCCAATATGCAGGGAGATATCACGTCAGGCAATGACTCCCAGTCTCTGAAAATCGCATACGATATCAGTGACACGCTCACCCTGACATCTGTGACCACGAATTGGGTATACAATGAAGAGGTCTTGCAGGACTGGGATTGCAGTCCCATGACCCTGGTGCATGGTGACAAGGAGAGTAAATACAAAAAAATCTCACAAGAGTTGCGCCTGGACTACGCCACAACGCAATATAAATGGCTTGTGGGTTTATACTATGACAAAGACGATTACGATGTCGACTACGAAATTGACTCAACTTTTCCGACCATGGCAGGGGCCACAAGCGCGGATGTTGACGGAAACACCCATGCTGTTTTTGCAAATCTGACCTATCCCTTGTCCGACCGGCTCAGTTTGATTACAGGCCTTCGCTATGAGTACGAGGAGCAGGATTTTGAAGATAACATCTCCCACCTGAAAGCGGATGCGTCATGGACGAACCTGACTCCCAAGCTATCGCTGAGATACCACTTTGCACCCGCACTTATGACCTACGTGAGCGCTTCAAAGGGATATCGTTCGGGCGGGTTCAATTACGCAGCGGCCGATCCTCAATATTACAGCTATGACGAGGAAGAATTGTGGTCCTATGAGATCGGAATAAAAAGCGCCTTATTTAACAACAGGCTGATCGTAAACGGCGCTGTTTACTATATGGATATTAAAGATATGCAAGTGCATGAAGCAATTTCACCCATGGAGGGCTATATAACCAATGCAGCCGAGGCGACCGGAAAGGGGATTGAACTGGAGATGGCCGCCCGGGTCACGCAGAGACTGAACCTGATGGCCGGTTTCGGTTACAATGACGTGGAATTTGACCAGTTTGAAGATGCACTGGGGAACTATAAAGGCAATCAGAACCCTTTTGCACCGGAGCACACCTTCAATATCGGCGTTCAGTACCGGCATGAAACAGGCGTCTATGCCAGGGCCGACCTGGTTGGTTACGGCAAAATGTATTTTGACAAGGCCAATGAATTTTCCAGGGACGCCTACCAGGTCGTGAATGCAAAAATCGGCTATGAGATGGAACACTGTGAAATCTATCTGTACGGCAAGAACATCTTTGATGAAAAATATGATTCCGCCGGATATTACGGCGGCTCTTATATTGTTTACAGTGAACCGGGAGAGATCGGCCTGCAAATTGTTTACAGGTTTTAGGGCGGCGGCAAGCATTTCAATTCGTTCCAAGGAAGCAAAATATTGAACAACACATTCAGTGGTCGCGGGCAACGACGAAAAGTGGTTCTGTTAGGCGGCCTGTACACCTCCCAGATGCTGGGGCTGGCCTTTGTCATGACAGCCTTGCCAACCATTCTGCGTCAATCCGGTGTCGGTCTGGTTGAAATCGGTTGGATTTATGCCCTGGGCTTGTTCTGGTCAACCAACTTTCTGTGGGCGCCGCTGGTTGATCGGTTCGGTTCCCAAAAACATGGCCACTACCGAAGTTGGATCCTTGTCATGCAATTGTTGCTGATCACCGTCATGATTGGGGTTTCATTTTTCGATCTCCCTGCCCAGCGCTCCGTCCTGATGGTGCCTTTGGCGCTCGTCGCAGTTTTTTCAGCCACGCAGGATATTGCCGCGGATGCCCTGGCAGTGACAATCCTCAAGCCGGAAGAGCGTGGCCCGGGCAATAGCATCCAGGCGGCAGGCAACCTGATCGGCGGCATGATTGGCGGCGGTGTCTTGCTGATAACCTATCAATGGCTTGGTTGGAGAGGCAACATGCTGGCCCTGGCGGTGGGCACCGCGCTCCCGTTAATCAGCATTCTGGGTTACAGGGAGCAGCAGGCTCCCGCGGACAGCCGCAGGGAGAAAATCGGCTACGGCGTTCTGGTTCGCTTCTTCCGCCGCCCCCGCATTTGGCGCTGGCTGCCTGTGCTCTTGATATTCCGCACGGGCAACATGGTTAATTACGGGCTGCTCAGCCCGCTTCTGGTCGATCTGGG
>JBFFHG010000755.1:0-2881 GCA_041557055.1 Desulfosarcinaceae bacterium | reverse complement strand
GTTTGTAGTTATGCGTTCCATGAGCACCAAGATCGCAAATCCCATCACCATTCAGGAGGATTGCAGTGAATGATTTTAGAGTAAAAGACCTGATGGTTCCCCTGTCCGAATATGCCACGGTACCCATCGGGAGCACGCTGTTTGAAGCGGTGCTGGCCCTGGAAAAAGCCCAGGAGGAGTTTGACCACACCAAATACCGCCATCGCGGCGTTTTGATCCTGGACGAAAACAAGCGGGTTATCGGCAAATTGAGCCATATGGACGCGCTCCGGGCCCTTGAACCTGAAGAGGAAAAAAACAACGGGATTAATGAACTGATCAAATTCGGATTCAGCAATAAATTCGTGAGCGGTTTGCGCAAGCAGGAGAGGCTCAAAGCAGCCCCCCTGAACGACCTGTGCAAAAAAACCCTTGAAATGAAGGTGGAGGATTTCATGCGGGCCACAGCCGAAGGAGAGACCATCGATCACGAGGCCTCCCTGGATATCGCCATCCACCAACTGGTCCTGGGCAATCACTTATCTCTGCTGGTTACCCAAAAAAAAGGGGTCATCGGCATCTTGCGGCTGGCGGATGTTTTCGCGGCCGTATTTCATACCATGAAGACATGTGAATCCATGTAGCGGGGAGATGATTATGAACGCGCTGAAAAGTCTCTTTGATAGAATCGTGCAAAGGGTCAATATCAATCTGCGGGAACAAGCGTATGATGTAAACCCTTATCTTCAAAACCTTATTCCGTTCCAAAAATTGATCAAGTTCTATGCATTTTACGGCATCACCCCCCATCACCCCCTGGATTTGGAATTCAGGCACGCCAATCTGGCAGGTTCCTATTTTCTTGGAAAGTGCCGGGTGGCCAACTCAATTCTCTACAAAAGCGATATCCGGGGCGACGAACTCAAAAAAAAGGGGGATATCTTCCAATATAAAAATTTTGAAATCCCGGTTTCAGAAGATGAGGGTTTTGAAATTGAAGACAGCTTTTTGATCAAAACCCTGGTTCACAATTTTTCCCATGATCCCGAGACCCTTGAAAAGTTCTTCATCACCAACACGCTCTCCGCTCATTACGCCAACATTCACGGCTCGCCCACCGACGGCAGCTTCCTCGGCCCTTTTGCCACCGTGGACCTGACCACCATGAGCGACAGTGTCATCGGCGCTTTTTCCTATATTCAGGCGGGTGAGATCAGCCATCTGAACATCGCGCCGGGAACCATATGGGTCCGGAATCCCGGTAATTTCAATTTCCTGTACCGTTATCCCCAGGACAAACTGAGCCATTACATCTATTTCACCCCCGGCAAGCCCCCCCAGGGACTGCTCATCGACTTTGTTGAAGATCGCAAGGAGGCTTTTCAAGGCGTTTTCGACAGGGTCAACGTGGAACCGTCGGCAGCGGTTCCCAAGACCGCCTCCCTGGACAGATTTTCCGTGGTCAAACCCCATACCCATATCGACGACAATGTGCTGGTGGCCCAACGGGCCTTCCTGCAGAACACCCATATGGGCAAGGGCGCCAACGCCCAGGAAAACTGCTACATCATCAATTCCCGCCTGGAGGGATTCAACGTCACCGCCCATGGCGCCAAAATCATCGAAGCCAATCTGGGGCAAAGCGTCTTTGTGGGATTTAACAGCTTTCTGCGCGGACGCCCCGAAAGCATTCTGACCATCGGCAAAGAGTGTATCATCATGCCCCACAGCATCATCGATATCCGCAAGCCGCTGACCATTCCGCCCGGCCACCTGGTCTGGGGCCTGATCAACAACCAGAAAGATCTGGAAACCAACAGCATCTCCTTTAGCGATCTGTCCAAAATCGATGGTTCGCTGACCAAGGGCAACATGTTCTTCGAGGGCAAGGGAGCCGGTTTCGTTGATGCTTTCCGCCATCGCATCAGCCACATCCTGGAAGCCAACGGCGCCTTCTTTGAGGGAACAAAATTCAAGGGACACGCCCAGAGAAACCAGAACATCTCGTTTAACACCATCCAGCCCTATCCCGAAGGTGATCTGGAGGGACTCTACCCAACCATCGTGATTCAGCCATAGGGCTCAATTCGCAGTTTGGGCGCGATGGTTTGGGTTGGATTTGTTCGATCCAGGAGTGCGGAACCGCAGGAATAGCAAGCTGTTTTGAGGCCATAGCCAAGATCAGAGGCAGCCGCAGATCGTGCAAAGACGACCTGAAGCAGTGAGGCATAAAATGTGACGTTATTTTTGTGCGAGTCCATAGCAACCGGCGATGATTTGGACGGGCATTGGCATTTGGAAAATTTCTTAGAGACCTTCTCGAAACCCGACCCCTTGGGCCGGGCCGGTACATTTGATTAGAAGCGGATCGATTTTTGCAGTGGTGTCGGTGCACCCCTTCCCCAGAAACATCCCCTTCAAAACCGCACAGCCGCCACAATGAAATAGATGCCCACGCCGATCATCAGGACGGCACCGGCTTTATAAATCAAGTCACGGAATTTCAGCCAGCCGGCATTGGCCAGCTTGCCGATCAGCAGCAAGGCGGGTGCCGTCCCCAGGCCGAAGGCCGCCATCAAGGCCATTCCGGTGAACATTCCCTCATAAACACCGGCCCCTTCCATACCGGCCCGCGCAGCCCCCAGCAAAGCGGTGTATACCGGCCCGCAGGGCAGCAACCCCAAAACAAGCCCCGCGGGCAGGTAAATCAAAATCGAAGAAGATTTGGAGAGGCGGCCGAACATGCGGGCCATGAGGCCTGCGGGGCTGTAATTCAAATCGAAAAAGCGGGTCCGGGGAATCCATCCGCCCATGGCCAGTCCCATGGCCACGATGAGTCCGCCGGCCAGAAACATGGCACTGATTTGAAAGGACCGGATATTGGCGGCCACCACGGTAAAAG
>JBFFHG010000754.1:0-2883 GCA_041557055.1 Desulfosarcinaceae bacterium | reverse complement strand
GTAGGCATTGGCCTCGATGGCCAGTCCGGTGTGCAGGTCGCTCTCCAGACCTGCATTGATTGCGTATTTTGCTTGCTGAACGGCAATGGGACCGCCCTGGCAGATTTCGGCGGCCAGTTCACCGGCTTGGGCCAGCAACCGGTCGGCCGGGTAAACATGGTTCACCAGCCCGATGTCCAGCGCTTCCGCGGCGCTGATGCGCCGGCCGGTGAAGATCAGCTCTTTGGCCTTGCCCTTGCCGATCAGCCGGGGCAGCCGCTGGGTCCCGCCGCCGCCGGGAATGATGGCCAGCCGGGTTTCGGTCAATCCCACCACGGCGCTTTCAGCCGCCAGGCGGACATCGGCCGCCAGGGCCATCTCCAACCCGCCGCCAAAGGCCACCCCGTTAATCGCGGCGATGACGGGTTTGTTGTACTGCTCGATCTCTTCAAAAACCCGGCGCAACAAAAAGAGGAAGTCTTTGACCTGCTCGGGCGACAGGGTGGCCCGCTCCTTAAGATCGGCCCCGGCGCAAAAGGCCTTTTCCCCGGTCCCGGTGATGATCACCACGCGAACTTGCGGATCAAAGCGCATGAGTTCCAGGCGTTCATCCATAGCCCGCACGATGTCGAAGTTGAGCGAGTTCATCACCGCAGGCCGGTTGAGGGTCAGGGTGGCAATGCCGTTGTTGATTTCGAATAAAATTGTGTCATTTGCCATTTGCCGGTTTCCTCCAGAATTATTTGAAATTATAGATGTGGGAATTTTCCTTTTTCCCTCAACATACAGCGATCATATGGGCCACGGCTCGCACATCAGCGCGTCCGGCCGGCCGGTGGCGGGACCGCCTTTCAACCCGTTGAGAACAAAATTTTCGTAGATTACGGCAATATCGTCGGCTGACAGCCGGCCATCGGGTCGATACCAGGTGGCCCCGGCAGTGCAGAGGGTTAAAATGGCGTAGGAGAGCACGTTGACATCATTCTTGGCAAAGATGCCGTCGCCGATGCCTTTACAGATCAGTTGCTGAAAGATGCTTTCGTATTGGTCTCGTTGCGCCACCACCGGCTTGAAATGGTCAGGGGAAAGCCCGCGCAGCTCGCTGCTGGCGATAAAGGTCTCTTTCTGGCGTTCGAGATGAAAGCGGATGTGGTTGCGCACCGCCGCCCGCATCTGGCGCTCGATGCCGGCCGCGGCAGCCAACCCGGCTTCAAGCCCGGCGGTTAAGTCGGTCATGGTGGTCTGCATAATGGCAAAGAGCAGATCCGCTTTGCTGGGGAAATGGTAGTAGATGCTGGCTTTTTGAATGCCGCATCCCCGGGCGATTTCGCTGATGCTGGTGGCAAAGTAACCTTTTTTGAAGAAAAGGTCGATGGCAACGGCGGTGATGGTGGCTCGCATATTACCCATGGGTCTCGCTTTCATGGTTCCAGGGCCGCCGGTGGTGCGAATTCAAAGTAAATGGTGGAAAAAGGGGCGGCCAACAGGAGCGGTGTAAATTACCGACCGGTCGTTAGTTTTACAAAAAATTATAATTGAGTGCCCGGCAGGTGTCAAGCAAGAAAAACAGCGCAGGCCGGGGTTTGTAATGCGCGCAAGGTAAAAAGACAAGCAACCCGCTTTTAAACCTTTTGCGGTTTAAGGTTTCCGGATGTTATAAGAGAGATGACAGCGAAAGCCATGGCAACCGTTTCCCATGATCCTTGAATTGATTGGCCGCCAATGCAACGAGTCCTGTTTTTCATTTTGCTTGCCTTGCTGGCAGGCTGTACCCGGGAACCGGGGTTTGATTTGGATCAGATCCTGCGCGAGCGTCCGGACGATGCGCAGCTGGTCTTCGACTATGTCGGCCTCATGCAGCCTGTGACGGAATCCACTGCCCGGTATCTGGGCGGAATCCGTGACCAATACCGGATTGAAGTCCTGGTCGTCGCCCTTCCCTCCCTGGATCGGAAATATACCCTGAACGAAGCCGCAACGGAAATTTTCTCCAACTGGAAGATCGGCCGGGCCTTCAACAGCCGGGGGGTGCTGCTTTTGCTGGTGGACGATGTCAAGCAGGTCCGGCTGGAGATTGGTTATGAACTGGAGGATGTTTTCACCGATCTGTTTACAGGCTGTATCGAGGATAAGCAACTGCGGCCCTATTACAGCGCCGGGCAGCTCGACACCGGCATGATCGCGGTGCTTGAGGAGATCGAAGCCCGCGCCCGGATCAAGTTCGGCGGCGACTATGACCGGGCCGCCATTGCCGATTTGGATGCCCGCTATCTTTCCCAGGGGGGCGGGGCGGCCTATGATTTGGGCCAAACCCCCTCGCCGGCGATCTTTTCAGGGAGCGTCGATCCAAGCTATTGCGCAGGCGAGACGCCCCAGGAGGCCTGGGAGACCATGATCAAACGATGGCGCAATCGGCAGCGCGATCCTTTTTTGGGTGTGTTCACCCCGGTTGCCCGGTTGGCCTATCGCGATTTTACCAACATGCCTGATTCGCGTTTTGACAAAACGTATCGCACCTATGCCCGCAAAAGCTACCAGGTCCTCCGGGACGCAGATTATGCGGTGATCTATTTCGGCAAGAAAACAGGCTGGGACAACGCGCCGTTTCTGATGTGCCGCACCAACGAAGGCTGGCAGTTCGATCTGGTTCACCAAAGGCGCTATATCCGCATGGGAAAGGCCCCCCACTGGGGCGTGGAATTTTCCGATCATCCCTACATGGGACTGCTAAAGGATACTTTCAGTTATAATGGTCAGGATATTCCCCTGGAAGATCAAGACCGTTACACCATATACCGGGACGCCGGGCTGGCCGAGTCCATCCTGAAGCAAGAGGCCTTGCACCGTGCAGATCCGGGCGCTTACGAACCTGCAATTGAACTGGGGCGCCTCTATACCCTTGTG
>JBFFHG010000753.1:0-2886 GCA_041557055.1 Desulfosarcinaceae bacterium | reverse complement strand
TTCCGAATGCTATAGAGTGTTGAAACCTGAAGGTGAACTTGTAGCCACTCTTCCCTGCGTTTCTCTATCCTCACTAATTCAGGGGCTGAAAACAGGTAACACACCGGATATTCCGATTTTAAGACCGATATACAATTTCATTCACTACAATTTACTAAAAAACAAACCAAAACTTTTTGGGTTTGAATACTCTTTCACGGAAAAAAGACTTGGTAGGATTTTAGCTGAATGCGATTTTAAAAATGTTGATTTTTATTATTATGATGTTGATTATGACCTGAAATTTGTACCGAATTTTTTTAAAAAAAATGTAGCTAAACTGCTTAAGTATCGATCCTTTTGGCCTATGTTTTCAGTGAGATGTCTAAAATAGGGGCGTCTGCCTTCACTGGCGTTCAAAACGCAATTGGCGGAGGTTTTGTTATCTTTTTCCCAGAAAGTTGGATTGGATCTTCATTCGTGTGTTACTTGTTTTGCCTTAAAGTACGTTCAAGCCAAATGAACTCAAAATGTTGAACGATAAATTCCTTCGCGGCAGTGTGTTGCTTTTTTTTTCCATGATGATGGGAAATGTGTTCGGTTATCTGTTCCAATTGGCAATGGGCAGGATGTTGCCGGTGGCCGCATATGGAGAGATGAACGCGTTGATGTCTTTTCTGGCAATTGCCGGGATTCCTTTTGTAGCGCTGATGAATTTTTTTTCCCGCGTGACCGCCGCGTTCTTTGTCGAAAATAATCTGGCTGCGGTAAAAAGGCTCCATTTCACAGGTCTGAGCAGAATTTCTCTAACGCTTATCCCTGTTATGCTTATTCCCTGTTTGTTTTCATCATTTATCGGCAACTATCTTGGCGTAAAAACCGATAAGGTGCTCATTGTTCTGGCCTGCATTTATGTTACCGGACCGGTAATGATTAACACCGGTGTTATCCAGGGGATGCAGCTGTTTCGCAGTTTGTCTCTCATCAGTTGCGGTCTGCCGGCGTTCAAGTTTGCCTATGCCGTTCTTTTTGTCTGGTTCGGTTGGGGCGTTTATGGCGCCATTGGCGGACTCCTTGCAACTGCCGTCACTTTGTTGGCGGTGTCGCAGTGGCTGATAGGACGTGCGCTGCCTGCCGAGGGAGGGGCAGTGGTTTTTTCTTTTCAGGAAATAATCAGGTATGCCGGCGGCTTGTTTGTGGCAAACGCATGTTTCAGCGTGATGACCCAGGCGGACGTGATGCTGGTGAAACACTATTTTTCGGCCCATCAAGCCGGCCTTTATTCATCTGCCGCGGTTATGGGCAAGGCTGTGATGTATCTGCCGGGTGCCATTGTATTGGCTCTGTTTCCCATGGCTGCCGCCAATCAGACGGCCGGCCGCTCTTCAGCCGCCATGTTGACGAAGGCGTTGATATTGACCCTGCTGCTTTCCGGCAGCGGGGCGTTGATTCTGTACCTCTTTCCTGAGTTTGTCATGGGCGTGCTTTTCGGGGTTCGCTACGCCGAAGCGGCAGAGATAACCGCTTTGTTCGGTATTGCCATGCTGCCCATGGCTTTTCTTTTGCTGCTGATGAACTATCTGCTGGCTCAAGGAAAAATTCGATTTATATTTTTTATTGGCCTGGCGTTGGTGACCGAGCTTGTCGGGATCCATTTTTTAAGCAATCGCCTTGAAAATATTCTTTATGTCATAATGGTTGCCGGCGTTGTTGCTCTTGTGCCGATGAGTGTTATCATTTTACGGCAGCCTGCGATTCGACGTGAGGCTTAGTCCCGGTTTTTTCTTTTATGTTTTTTTTATTAGGTAAAAAATACCATCCGTTCTGGTTTATGGCGCTCATATTGGGTAGCATGGCAGCTTTAAAGGTTTGGACGTTGCATACTGCATTTTATGATTTAGGGGTTTCTGACTGGAATTTTTGGTCGATTACCGCGCTTTCTCAATGGCAACGGGCTTTCATGGGCCATGTGCAGCCGCTCACGCCGATTTTGGGGGTGGGCTACAGGATTGTTTCCGATTCATATTTTCTTGTTGTTTTTCAGGCCGTTGTTCTGGCAATGCCGCTCTTGTTGATCACCAGGCTTTCCGGGCTTACGTCAAAGATAGCAAAAGAATCGGCCCAACGGACAGATGTCGACGCTTACCTGCCAGTTCTTGCCTATATCCTGTTTTTTCCGGTTTGGTTTAACGCGTTGTTTGATTTTCATATGGATCATATCAGCGTTCCGCTTGTTCTTCTCTTTTATCTGGCATGTTTAAAAAAACGCCTGGGTTGGGCCGTCGTGGCCGGGGCATCTCTGGCTCTGGTCAAGGAGCCGTTTGCCCTGATGACGGTGGGTTGCGGGGGGTACATTGTCCTGAGGCAATTCAGGGGGCCGTCTAAAACGGGCCACGAGCAGGGAACGGTTACATGGCGGGTTTTGTCCCCTTATCTTGCCGGTGTTTTCCTGGTGTTGTTTGGCCTGGGGTCTTTTTATGCCGCAACCCATATTATCAGCCCTTATTTTACCCAGGGCCAGCGGCCGGGTCTCGACGGTGCCGCCTATTGCTGGATGGGAACGCGCCTGAGCCAGATGGTGTTGCATTTACTTGAGCATCCCCTGCAGGTGTTTGCGGAAATTTTCGGTACGCCGGGGAAGGTGGTTTATCTAACTGCGATATTTGCCGCACTGGCCTTTGTTCCCATCCTTAGCCCCCTTGAGTTGCTTCCGGCGCTGCCGATGCTTGCCATCTCTCTGTTGTCGCGTATGGACAATTATTATGGTTTGGGGAACCATTATACAGCCGGGCTTATCGCGCCATTCATGGTGGCGTTTATCATGGGGGTGCCCCGAGCCTATCGCCTGTTTGACAGATTTGGGATGGGGCGAAAAAAATGTACGGTCGTTCTGGTTGGCGCCATGGT
>JBFFHG010000752.1:0-2888 GCA_041557055.1 Desulfosarcinaceae bacterium | reverse complement strand
GATGAGGGCAAACGCTGCGCCGAAACCCTGTTTTTCGATTACCACCGCCAGCATCGTCTGAAGATCAAAGTGGCCCGTATTTTCAACACCTATGGTCCGCGGATGCACCCCAACGACGGGCGGGTGGTATCCAACTTCATTGTGCAGGCCCTGAAAAATCAACCCATTACAATTTACGGCGACGGCAGCCAAACCCGTTCGTTCTGCTATGTGGACGATTTGGTGGAAGGACTGATTGGCTTGATGAATTCCAAAGAGGGGTTGACAGGCCCCGTTAATTTGGGAAATCCGACCGAGTTTACCATTCTTGAACTGGCCCAGAAAGTGATCGATATCACCGGCTCCAAAACCAAAATCATCCATAAAGAGCTGCCGCAGGATGATCCCAGACAACGCAAGCCGGACATCGCCCTGGCCCAAAAGGAACTCGGCTGGACACCGGCGGTACAGTTGGCGGAAGGATTAAAAAAGACCATTGCCTATTTTGATCAATTACTGCGCGAGTAAATTTTGATACAGATCCAGGGTGTGCCGGCACATTTGCGACAGGGTGAACCGCTTCAAAACCTGTTGCCTGCCCCGTTGGCCTATTTTGACCCATTCCTGATCAGCCCCCAGGGCCTGATCAAGAATCTTTACAAGGTGTTCCACGCTGCCAGGGTCAAACAGCCATCCGGTACGGCCCTCTTGAACGGTCTCCAGGCTGCCGCCATGACCGGGTGCAATCACAGGCCGCTCCAACGCCTGGGCCTCGATCAAAGTCCGTCCGAACGACTCCGGCTTTGTGGAGGCCGACACCACCAAATCGGCAAGGCGCATGGCCGCCGGCATATCATCACAGTGACCCACAAAGAGAATCCGGGATGCGATCGCCCCCTCTGTGCACATCCGCCGGAGCTGCCTGAAATAGTCGGATTGGGGCTCAAAATCCCCGGCGCACACCAAGGTCCATGATTTTTCACGCAACCGGCCAAGGGCTTGGATAAGAATGTCGTGGCCCTTCAAGCGTGTCACCCTCGCCGGAATCAACAACAGGGGCGAGCGCCCTTCGGTTATCGCCCATTGTTTGCGCAGGCGTTCAATGCGCTGGGCAGATACCCTTTGCCCATCGAAAACATCGGGGTCCACGCCACGGTAGATGGTTTCAATTCTCTCCCCTGAAACATGGTAGGCCGATCGGATATGCGCTGCAATGGTATTGGATACGGCGATAATCTTCTCGCCCCTGGCCATGACGCCGCTATAGGCGTTGATGGAATAGAACCCGTGAAAGGTGGTCACCAATCTGGGACGTGCGGCCGGCGGCAGGCTTTTCCAGGCCCCAAAGCCTATCCAGGCCGGCAAACGGGAGCGAAGATGCAGGACATCCACAGCCAACGCCTTTAACAACCGCCGCAAAGGCAAAAGGTGAATCAAGGCGCGGGGGGATTTCTCGCCGATAAAGGGCATGGTGATATGCCGGCTGCCTTCGGCCTCCAACCGCTCGACCAAGCGGCCGCCCCGGGAAATAACCAGGGAACGGTGACCCAGACGACTCAAAAAGCGCCCAATCTCCAATGTGCCCTGCTCCACGCCGCCCTCATCCAGATCAGGCAGCATCTGGGCTACGGTAATCGCTCTGGCCACCATCTTCTCAAAATCTCCAAAGCGCAACGCGCCGCTTCGTTCAGAGGAGGTGTCATCAACGGCCATTGCCTGCCTTTTTGCCACTGATCAAAATCAATGATCAGGCCATGCCCGCTGAGATCATCGATGCCCCGTTGAAATTTATTGCCGGCCGACTTCCATGCCACGGGTAGAATCCCCACCCGGCAGCCTGCCGTCAGCGCTTCGTAAACCATCGAGACGCTGTCCGCCGTCACCCATACCTGACCATGGGTCTGATAAGCCTCTTCGACCCATCCCCGGGGCGTCTCATCAACACTGACAAAATGTACTCGCGGATTCTTTTCAGACAGGTCCCGCAACTGCTCGATGGTGTCGGCCGGCGTTCTTGGTGATGATGAGATGGTCCATGTCATCTCAGGCATCCGGGAACCCAATTCCTGGATTTGAGACATAAAAACCGATGTGTCCCAATGGTGGCTCTTGGGATCAATGCCCCCGGTCAGAATGAGTCCTTTCAGGGGATCATGGTCGGCCCCGCGCATTCTTGAGCAGGGGGGACCGAAGGTCTTAAAAATATTGCGACGCTCCGGGGGGCTGTCATGCCTGGGAACCAGGCATAAATCAAAACCGCGCAAAATCAGGGGATCCGGAGACATGCAGATGACCAGTTTGGCCCGTGACCGCCGTTTCAATGCGATCATGGGCAGGTGGGTCGTTGAACCGGTGCCGATAATCAGGTCGATATCTGCGATTGAGGTTTTCAGAGATGTTTTTTCAGGGATCAGAAATGCCCCCAATCCCTGAAAAATCCGACGGATTCCCGCCGTTTGAGCCAGGCGGCGGGTGCTCACCGACAGCGGCGTCAAATCCTTGAGCGCTGCAACAACCGACAACGTCTGCTTCTCATGACCGGGGCGGCCATCGCTGTATACCACAACGCATAGTGGCAACGTCATCCTGACCTCTCAAACAGGCTTTTGATTTTCAGCCCCATATAATCCCGCCACCGTGCCTGCTGCGCCCCGAACCCCAGTCGCACCCCCATGACGACCAACGCCAGAGGCAACCGTGCGTTCCGGGGCAACCGCACAAAGTCTTTATCCGTGGTCGCCAAAAGCCCCGCACCTGCCCTGCTTGCAGCTCGGGCAATGCGTTCAAGATCACCACGGCTATAAGCATGATGATCTTCAAATCCCATTCGCCCCCGAACACGGGCGCCTGTTTGCCCAACCCCATCAAAAAAAGCATCGTTGCGCCCCAACCCGGCAAAAACGAACACG
>JBFFHG010000751.1:0-2895 GCA_041557055.1 Desulfosarcinaceae bacterium | reverse complement strand
CCAATGCCCGCACCAAACCCTGCGGCTATCCGCAGGCCGACCCGATAAAGACCCGCTGGCCCGACTTTATCTTACGGATGGCCTTTTCAGCCGTTCGCCGTTTTTCGATATAGTTATCGGCCCAATACAATGAATTAGTTGCCATGCCCCGTCTCCTTGCGACAATCTCTTGAGGTATTAAAAAAAACGGTTACACACCGCTCCATCAGTTCTAAAAAATACCGTCGGCCGGCCGGGGTACCGGCCGGCGGAGAACCAATGGCCCCCAGCGGGCAACCATGCAGGGTAGGCGGGTATTGTCGGGCAACAATATGGGGTCCACCGGCATATCTATAAACCCCGCAGCCAAAGACCGACCGCGGACGCTATCCCGGCAAAGCCGGGCTTGGTTATTCGTACTTGGTGGCATCCAATATAAAACGGCAATCAGCCACTGTAGCTCCCTGCCCTTCAGGATGAACCAGCAATGGATTAATATCCAACTCTTTTATTTCAGGATTGTCAACAACTAGATCCGACAGGCAAACGAGCAGTTGCTCCAGCGCCGCGATATCCGCTTTGGGAGCGCCGCGGAAGCCTTTCAGCAATGCCGAGCCTTTGATTCCATTCACCATTAAACGGGCGCTGTTGCGATTGATGGGGGCCAGACGGAAGGTCACATCCTTAAAAACCTCCACCAGAATACCTCCCGAACCGAACATCAGCAGATGG
The DNA here is from genome assembly GCA_041557055.1 of Desulfosarcinaceae bacterium. GTDB lineage: Bacteria > Desulfobacterota > Desulfobacteria > Desulfobacterales > Desulfosarcinaceae > JARRKU01. Next base: position 2,184 of record JBFFHG010000751.1, on the reverse strand, counting down.
CCGAATTGGGCATAGCGATTGGCGCCCAGGATCACCTCCTGGCCTTTGGGGGCCATTTTTTGAACCAACACACCGTCGATCTGCGCCTCGGCATTGAAAGCCTTGGCGTTATTGACGATCGCTTCAAAAGCGTTCTCAACAGCGGCGGCATCGGCCAAATTTATTTTGACACCACCGGCGTCGGATTTATGAATGATCTGGGAAGAGACAATTTTCATGACCACCGGGTACCCCATCTCATCGGCCAAACGGACGGCGTCCGCCGCGTTTTTGGCCAGTTCGGTGGGCAACACGTTGAAATCGTAACATTTGAGCAGCCGGGTGCCTTCCAGTTCGCCGAGATAGGTTTTGCCGGCAGCCAGGCTCGCCTCTATGATATCCCGGGCACACTGTTTATCGTGCTTGAAGTTGTACGCGGCCAGCTCCGGGCGGTTGAGCCATCGCGAGTAACGATAGATGGCCCCAAAGGCTTTGGCGGCATTTTCCGGAAAAGGATAGACCGGAATGCCGTGGGCTTGGAGATATTTTACCCCTGAAGAGACATCGATAATCCCCATAAAACAACATAAAATCGGTTTATGGGAACGGCGTGCAATACGCACCACGGCTTCGGCGGTTCCCATGGCGTTGGTCATGGATTGCGGGGTTAAAATGACCAGGGCCCCATCCACGCCCTCATCACGAATGACGGCCGCGAGCGCATTTTCATAACGGTCCTGGGCCGCATCGCCGATAACGTCCACCGGATTGTGGAAATTGGCGGTCACCGGAAGATGGTTTTTCAGAGATTTGATTGTCTCCTCGCTGAATTTGGCCAATTCCAGACCGGATACCACAGTCATATCCGTGGCCACAATACCGGGACCGCCGGCATTGGTCACGATGGCCACCCGGTTGCCCAGAGGCACCTTGCGGCGCATCTTGCCAAGGGCGTTTTCATTTTTGTAGGCAAAGGCGGTGGCAAAGTCGAACAACTCATCAATGCTTTCCACACGGATAATGCCGGACTGGGCAAAAATGGCATCGTAAACCGCTTCCGATCCGGCCAGAGAACCGGTATGGGAGGCGGCCGCCTGAGCACCGGCGCTGGTGCGGCCGGACTTGATCACCAGAATGGGTTTGGGTTGGTAATCACCGCCGGTGATCTCCCTGGCGGCTTTGATAAAAGCCTGGCCCCGCTGTAGCTCTTCCACATAGATCAGAATCACCTCGGTATTGGGATCTTCGTGAAAATAGCGCAGCAGGTCAACCTCATCCACGTCGGCCTTGTTTCCGATGGACACGAACTTTGAAAAGCCGAATTCCCGGTCGGCGGCAAAATCCAGCACGGCCGTGCATAGGGCGCCGCTCTGGGACATGAACGAAACATTGCCGGATTTGGGCATGCGGGTTGAAAAACTGGCGTTCAATCTCACATCTGATGACGGGTTGATCACCCCGAGGCAGTTGGGCCCGACCAGCCGTACATTGGCTTCCCGGCATAGGGCCGTTATTTTTTTTTCGATCTCAAGCCCCTCGCCGCCGATCTCTTTAAAACCGGCCGATACGATGACGATGCCCTTGACACCCTTGGCAATGGCCTCCCGGACTGCGGCCATGGCATGGTGGGGCGGTAGAATGATCATGGCCAGATCCAGCGCATCGGGGATATCGGAAATGGTGGGATAGGCTCTGACACTGGCCACGGACACGGCTTTGGGGTTCACCGGATAAAGCGTGCCTTTGTAACCGCCCTTAAGAATATTGACAAAAATATCGTGCCCCACCTTGCCGGGGGTGGTTGAAGCACCGACAACAGCCACGGACTTTGGGGAAAAAATGGCATCTAAATCTTTCATTTGGTTCTCTCAGCTTTCTGTTTTGGCGTCAAACTCATATTCAGCGCCGGTAACATTTTGGTATTAAAGTGCATTCATACATGGCGCACCAATGCCACCCATTGGCACCGGTCCATGGCTCCAACTGCCTATCGCCCAAAAAATACTCGAACTAAAGCAGATTTTTAAAAAAATCGTTTCCTTTATCATCCACGAGAATAATGGCGGGAAAATCCTTGACCGTAATCTTGTAAATTGCCTCCATTCCAAGTTCCGGATATTCCAGTAATTCTTTACGGGTAATACACTCCTTGGCCAAACGGGCCGCCGGGCCGCCAATGGACCCCAGGTAGAATCCGCCGTATTT
>JBFFHG010000750.1:0-2900 GCA_041557055.1 Desulfosarcinaceae bacterium | reverse complement strand
GCGCCGCCGTTGCAGAGAAAATTCCCGACCGACCAACCAAAGACCAGAAATCAAAGGCGCCCTATTTCATCAATTACATAAAAAAGGAGTTGGAAAACGATATTGGCGATACCCTGCTCTATAAGGGCGGTCTGACCATCCATACGACCCTCTCCTATCAACTTCAGATCTCGGCCGAAGAGGCACTGAGCAACGGTTTGACTCAAATGAAAACACGCAGGGTCAAGAACCGTATCACGGAACCGTTGCCCCAGGCGGCCCTGGTGGCCCTCAATGTCGCCACCGGCAGCATCGCGGCTATGGTCGGCGGCAGAGATGCAACCCACGCCTCGTTTAATCGCGCTGTTGATGCCAGGCGTCAGCCGGGTTCGGCTTTTAAACCCATTGTCTATGCATTGGCCATTGAGCGCGGATTCCATCCCAATAAGAAACTCTTGGATGCACCGGTGGTTTTCAGCTCTCCATCCCAGGATCGGGATTGGCAACCTGAAAATTTCTCGCGAACCTATGACGGCGAGATCTCTCTAAGATGGGCCTTGGCCCAATCTAAAAACATTCCCGCTTTGAGATTATTAGAAAAATTGGGGCCCTCCGCCGTAATTGAATTCGGTCAAAAGCTGGGTTTGCGGAGCCCGTTAAACCCCGATCTATCCCTGGCTTTGGGCACTTCGGAACTGGGCTTGCTTGAACTGACGGCAGCCTATGTCGTATTTGCCAATCAGGGCAAATATATCGCACCGTATGGCATAACAAAAGTCGTCGATGCCGAAGGTCAAACCATCTGGCAGGCAAAGCCGGAGCAACATATCGCCATGACCCGTAGCGGTGCGGCAATCATGTCCAATATGCTGGAAGCGGTAATCCGGGAAGGCACCGGTCAAAAAGCCAAAATTCTACCGGGTCCTCTGGCAGGCAAAACCGGCACCACAAATGACTTTAAAGACGCGCTGTTCATCGGGTACGCCCCCGATCTTGCCGCCGGCGTATGGGTGGGCAATGACGATGCCGCCACTTTGGGCCCTGAGCAGACAGGCGCCCGAACCGCTCTGCCCATCTGGATCGGTTTCATGGAGCAGGCTTTGGCCCGGCAACCTCAGCGCTATTTTGATATTCCCGAAGATGTTCGCGCCATCTGCATTCATCCCCGCACAGGAGAACAGCTCCCCTGCGATTCAAGGGCGGCCGTTAAAATACTGATCAGAAACGGCGCAACCGATTATCATCTTGAGTAACCCCTATCGTTGCATAAAAAAAGATGCCAACCGAACGTCTCAGACTTTTGCAACAAGGGGTGAACGTTGGCCAGCCGTTAATTTTTTTTCAGGGTTTCACAAAACATATCATTTCATTGTTCAAGTTTGTGAGATTGCCGTCATTATTGAGGGATGGAAATCTTGCGTTTTTGAGGGTCCGGGTGAGGACGATAGAAGATGGCGGTATGCCCGATCGTTCCCACCATATCGCCACCGGTGGCTTTTTCCAGCGCCTCCAGTGTCTGCGCCTTAAACGTCCTGTCTTTATCATCGATAAACTTTGCCTTGACCAGTTCGTGGGTCATCAAGGCCTGCTCCAAGGCATCGGTCACAGAGGCCGTCAGGCCTTTTTGACCGATAAGAACAATCGGCTTGAGCCCGTGGGCCAAGCCGCGTAGATATTTCTTCTGGTAACCTGCTAATTGCGTCACGATATGTCTTTCTAACTTAAACTACCGCCGTCTCAGCTTTTGAACGGCAAAGGAGATGCCGGCATCAATGCCGTCCACTTTCTTGCCCATTTCATTGATGCTGGCATCGGTGCTGAGAGTGACACTTTCAACGGAGTCGATGGTTGAAATCAATTTGGCGTTCTGAATTTTTAACGCGTTGAGCTGACTCTTAATTTGAGACAGATAGACCACGATACAGATAAGGCAAAGGGTTATGACAATAGCCTTCCACTCCTTTTTTACAAAATCCATACAAGAACTCCCCTTTTTGATGTGCAAAGGGCTTGTCAATCTCCAAACCCTTATCGAATCTCTGAAAAATCCGGCATGGCCGTTGATTTTATTGTATCATCAATATCGGGTTATCGTATCATTGACAAGTCATTTTCCATGGTTTAATAGGTATCTATCTGATTATACGTTATTTCGTACCGGATTCCCAAACCCCTTATGCAATGATTATCGGGGAATGCCATGGTTACCAATGACTCACGCGCAAATTCACCTGAGAGACGATCGGAAACGCGAGCTGCCGCCAATCGGTATTACAGTGTGCAATTTACCACCGAAGGCCTGCCTTCCTATTACCAGTTCAAGTTATGGAACATCTCCCCCAAGGGAATGTGTATTCTGGTTAAAGAGGAGTCGCAGGTTCTCAAATACTTAAACGTCGGCGACACCCTTGAGATGACCTATTATCTGACCGATAGCCAAGGGGCTCATGAGAACCTGAAAACCCAGATAAAGCATATTACCCAGAACGAAAATGGGCGTTTTCAGGGCCACTTTATGGTTGGTTTATCGATCATTTAAACACATGAGGCTATGAATACACCAAATTTACCGGTAAGGGCGGGTATTTGGTGACGCCCGGTTTTGGAAGAATGTGTTCCTGCCCTACGGTTAACCAGTTCACATCCGGGTTGATCTCCCTGAGTTTGCCGTCATCCGGCGGCCGCGCATGATTGGTATAGGCATAGCTGACTTGAAAGATGCAGACCCCCTTCCTGCGGTGTTGAGCAACCACAAAATTTTTCTTGAATGTCCGGGGTAACATGTTATTGGCGGCGGCGATCTGTTGCATCTCCTCCTGGCCGAACGGCATTAAAATCGCCTTTGAAACCCCTCTTTCAGAAACCCGAATCAATGCCCGGGACTCACTGCTGCCCACATAGACCGTTGAGATGCATGGGAT
>JBFFHG010000749.1:0-2904 GCA_041557055.1 Desulfosarcinaceae bacterium | reverse complement strand
GGTGGAGCGGCCGCCCAAGGAAAAGATATGATCAAACTGATAGTCGATGACCGGGAAATAGAAGCAATTCAAGGAGAGTCCCTGCTCCAGGTCTGTTTGAAGAACGGCATCTATATCCCCCATCTGTGCTTCCTTGAAAATGAAACCGAACCGGAGGCTTCGTGCCGGCTATGCTTTGTGGAGATTGCCGGTGCGCCGGTGCCGGCCTGCACGGTGCCGGTGGCCCAAGGGCTCAAAGTGCAAACCGATACGCCCCAAATCCGCCATTTACAACGCACCGCCTTGCGCCTTCTGTTGTCGGTCCACCCCGTGGATTGCAGGCATTGCCATGCCAACCGGGCCTGCGCCCTTCAGGATATCGCCGGATTCCTAAACACGGGACTGAAATCCAAACCCTTGGATTCCATCACACGGTCCATGGACGTGGATAGCACCCACCCCTTCATCGACCTTTACCCCCATCGCTGCGTCCTTTGCGGCAAGTGTGTCAAACTCTGCCGGAATTCAGCCGGGCACAGCGTTTTGACCCTGTCCGGCCGGGGGATCGAAACCCGGGTACGGCATTATCCTGCCGGCGGCGATTCCGGCACAGATTGCACCGCATGCGGTGCGTGTATCGCCGCCTGCCCGGTGGGCGCGCTGCAGATGCGGACAAACAGCAAGGGATAAGGTTGGATCGCGATCTCCGGCACCGGTTGATTTTTAAAATTGAGATGGGCCATGATCCGGTGACGATTGAGTATCGTTATAACCACCGGTCATCCCCGATCACTCAATTTGTGGTCTGTCTCAAAGCCGATGACAACGAACGAATCCCTCTCTTGATACCCATGACAGCGGAATTTCTGCGATGCCCTGAACTTGTATGTCTTTCTACCGCGATAGGGCATATCAATAATTTTATGAAATTCCTTGTAGTCAATCCCTTTGTCTATATGGATCTGTTCCCAGGTCAACGCCTCGAATTTCCTGAATGTGTCAACGAAAAGATATTGTTCATCACATTGAATTGTAGAAAAACCCATCTTCTCATCAACCCTCGAAAAATCAAGTTTGCCTCCCGAAAACCGTGCTTTCAAATATGATTCAAAAGAAATTTGATTGTCAGCCCAAAGAAATTCAGTAAGCCTACCTGGACACGTCAGATTCAATAGCGGAACATTTACTGCATTCCGGATGATATTCAACGGGTCTAAAGACGCCGACGATGAAACAAAGGAAACAACAATCTTGTCTCGCTCGCAGGCCTCTGCAGATGAACTTCCCCTGATATCAGCGCCATCGAAAAAATATGTGGACACAGGATCTTGTTTGCTGTCGAAATCCCAGAACCGCTCTTTGGTAAGACCGGCGCTTGCTGATTTCAAACGTCGGACCTCGTCAGATTTTCGAAATTTATTATTAACTCAACTTTCGGGAATAGATAAAGAGGGCAAAAATATGATCTATCCATTTGATTTCATACAGAAACAACTTGAAGAGCCCAGTCTCTTGATTTATAGTGGACCTACGACAATTCACAATAATATCAAACAGAAAGGGCTCAAATGGACCATAACAGTATTGCCTCTCAATCGCAAGCTCACATTCATGTTCAAAACAAAATTGATGACTTCTTTTCGCTTCTTGAAAGGCTTTCGGATGCTCACCATCTGCTGGTCGGATGGTACCAGTTGTCTGCCGATGGATTCTGCGCTGTTGTCTTCTTCGGGTGCTAAAAAGCGCTTGTGCGACAGCAAAAAGTCGGTGGACAAACGTTGCTGCGCTTATCAGCGCCGCAAAGAGGCGACCGAGAAAGCCACCGTGCATCTGGAAGCCATGGTCAGGCGAGTTCTTTTGACAGGAGTAACTGCCCAGTATCTGCTAATGGACAGTTGGTTTACTATGCCGACGACCATTGTCACCTTATCGCGCCACCTGAAAGTCATCGGTATGGTGAAAAAATCGTCCCGCATTCACTATAATAGCTTCAATGGCCAGTCCTTGGATCTGAAGGCCATATACCGTAGACTCGGAAAACGTCCGGGGCGCGCCAAGATCCTGGCCAGTACCAATGTTATGCTCAAGGATGAGGTTGCCGCCAAAATCGTGTTTGTGCGCGATAAACGAAAGAAGGACTGGCTTGCGGTGTTGTCAACGGACACCAACCTGGCCGGTGAGGATATCGTTCGCATCTATGGTAAACGTTGGGATATCGAGGTGTTCTTCAAGATGGCCAAACAGCATCTTAAACTGGCTAAAGAGATCCAGTGCCGGGATTTTGATGCCTTGATCGCCCATACCAGCATTGTCTTTATGCGTTATATGTTCCTGGCATACCAATGCCGTATGGAGACGGATCATCGCACCTTTGGTGATCTGTTTTACACCTGCTGCGATGAGGTGGCAGATATCTCCTTTATGGAGGCGTTATACCGCATTTTGGCGATAGCGGTCAATAACATGAGGCAGCTGGACACCTTCTGCGAAAAGACGGCTGCAGCCTTCTTCGATGCGATCATGGACACCGCGTTGCAGTGTGTTGGCTTGTCAAAGAACAAGTTGGCGATCGTTTAAACTCAATCCCGAAAGTTGAGGCATTAACAAAAAATAAACATTTAAGTTTTGTGGGAAGCGGCTGGCTTCAATTTTTTACGGATCTATGACCCAAAAGAAGGCTGCTTTCTATGAACCTCTTGATTTATTGACTTTCGGTTGAAAAACAAATGATGGAAAACAATGCAAACGACAAGAATTATTTAGTGTCCATCCAGAAATAGGCAAATTGGGTCGAGATCAAGGCGCGCGAAAAATTTTACCGCAGGCATATAGTTAATATTCCGAGGATAAAATTTTTCGCACAACACGGATACCGGGCAAATTGGCCATTTATGGATGGGCACTATTTAACAAATCATATCAGCC